>JBARXS010000063.1:0-11471 GCA_049647465.1 Erythrobacter sp. | reverse complement strand
CTGCCCATCGCGTTTGATTACGCCAGCGAAAGCGCGATCCTAGGCCGCCAGACGTTGAGTCTGTCACCCGAAGGCCGTGAGATCATGAGCGAGCTGGCATGGGGCACACCGCTGCTGGGGGGCTATGCGCGGGCCAGCGCCTTTCATCGCCGCCAGCCCGGACATTTCTCAGCCGCGCCAGATGATGTGGGCGCGCTGATCAGTTTTAACGCGGCGTTCTAGGCTTCATTCGGGCATCCGCTCTTGCTGGAAGGATGCCTTACTCAGGCATGCACCTTTGTGAAGGGATGCCCTACGCAGGCATCCCGGCATCAAGCGCGAACCCATAGGCGCGCTCCACCAACGGAGCCACGCGTTCGCTCATCGCCTGGGCGTGGGCGGATGAGGCCGTGCCGTCGATCACGCGCTTCTTGATACCCTGCATAATCCCTGCGAGCCGGAACAGGTTGTACGCGAAATACCATTCCATCGGCGGCACGGGATAGCCAGTGCGCGCAACGTAACGCTCCACCGCCTCTTCCACCGTGGGAATGCCCAATTCGTCCAGATCAAGGCCCAACAGTCCCGCGCGGCCATCGGCAGGCTGGAACCAGTTGAGCATCAGATAACTGAAATCCGCAATCGGATCGCCCAGCGTCGAAAGCTCCCAGTCGAGCACCGCGATCACGCGCGGCTCGTCATGGGCAAAGATCACATTGTCGAGCCGGTAATCGCCATGCACGACAGAGCTTTCATGCTGCGGCGGGATCGTTTCGGGCAGCCACTCGATCAGGCGCTCCATCTGCGGCATGTGCTCGGTTTCGGAGAGTTTGTACTGCTTTGACCAGCGCGCGATCTGGCGTGCGCAATAATCAGTCGGCTTGCCATAATCGCCCAGACCGATCTCATCCGGTTTATTGAGGTGCAGATCAGCCATCGTATCGATCAGCGCGTTGTATATTTCGCGCCGCTCGGCAGGTTCGATGCCAGGCAACGCGCCGTTCCAAAGTGAGCGTCCGTCCGCCATGCTCATGACGAAGAACTTCGAACCCAGCACATTGGGGTCTTCACACAGGCCATAGGTTTTGGGCACGGGAAAGCCGGTCGTGTGAAGGCCGGTCATCGCAGCATATTCGCGGTCCACCGCATGCGCGCTTGGCAGCAATTTGCCGAAAGGCTGGCGGCGCAGGACGTAATTCGTCTCCGGCGTCTCAATCTTGTAAGTCGGGTTCGACTGGCCGCCCTTGAACTTGGTGTAGCTGATCGGGCCTGCGAACCCTTCCACATTGGTTTCAAACCACGCGGTCAGCGCATCCAGATTCAGCTTGTCCTTGTCGGTCACTTCGACCGTGCCAACCATTTCCTTGTCGAAATCAATTTCCATCAGTCAAACACCACCACGCTGCGCGCGGAATGGCCAGCGCGCAGTTTGTCAAAACCGGCATTCACGTCTTCAAGCGAAATGCGCTCTGCTATGATCGTGTCGAGATCCAGCAGCCCCCGCAGATAGAAGTCGACCAGACGCGGCAGATCGACGGGGAAATGGTTCATCCCCATGATCGCGCCCATCAGTTTTTTGCCACCCAGCAGGTCCATCGCGCCGAGGCCGACTTTGCAATCCAGCGGCATCATGCCGAGGATCACAGCTGTGCCGCCGCGCTTCAGCGATGCGACAGCGAGGTCAGCAGAGGCCTGCCGGCCTACCGCTTCGATACCCCAGTCAACACCGCCGCCAGAGATCGCCATGATCTGCTTGACCGCGTCCTCTGCCATCGCGTCCACAGTATGCGTCGCGCCTAGCGTCATGGCTAGCTCCCGCTTTTCGGGCAGTGGATCGACCGCAATCACCTTGCCAGCGCCAGCAATCTTGGCTGCGTTGACGGTGGCAAGACCGACGCCGCCGCAACCGATTACGGCCACGGTCTCACCGGGAGTGACGTTGCAGGCGTTGAAAATCGTGCCAGCGCCCGTCGTCACCGCGCAGCCCAGGATAGCGGCGCGATCCATCGGCATGTCCTTGTCAATGGAGACGCAGGCATTTTCGTGGATCAGCATCTGTTCTGACAGGGATGACAGGTTCAGCATCTGTGCAACCGGCGATCCATCAGCCTGCGTCATCCGCGGCGCGGCGCCCTTGGGACGGCGGGTGTCGCCGCCCAGGCACAGCGCCATGCGCCCCGTCACGCAGAATTCGCAATGCCCGCAAAAGGCGCTGAGGCAGGAGACCACGTGATCGCCCGGCTTAAGGGTCGTGACCTCAGAGCCGACCGCGCGAACCACGCCGGCAGCTTCGTGACCGGGAATGCAGGGAAGGGGATGCGGATAGGCACCGTCGATAAAGTGCAGGTCCGAATGGCACAGGCCACACGCCTTTGTATCGATCAGAACTTCATGCGCAGACGGATCGGAGTATTCGACCTCGCCAATGGTCAGGCCTTCGCCCGGTGTTTCCAAAATGGCTGCTTTGGCCATCCCTCTCCCTTTCCCAAACCCCGTAAGTTTATCAAGGGGCCTTTGATCCAGGTCCCTCGCGAAAATTGGGGTGGTTCGGACGTGCCGGACCACCCCATTTTTGTGCCCGCCGGATGACCGGCAAGGGGGCACTGATTTAGCGGGCAACACCCATATCGCCCGAGCTCATCCCGCCATCATTGGCCGGTGCGCCGACACCGCCCCTAAGGGCGTTGGCGGTGGGGCCTTCCTCAGGGGCGTGCTTGGCGATTTCCATGCGAGCGATGGAGCGGGCGTGAACCTCATCCGGGCCATCCGCAAGGCGCAAGGTGCGCTGATGCGCATAGGCCTGTGCCAGACCATAGTCTTCCGATACGCCGCCGCCGCCATGGGCCTGAATGGCATCGTCGATGATCGACAGGGCCATGTTCGGCGCCTGCACCTTGATCATGGCGATTTCCTGCTTGGCCGCCTTGTTGCCGACCTTGTCCATCATGTCTGCCGCTTTCAGGCAGAGCAGGCGGGTCATGTCGATATCAATGCGGGCACGCGCAACGCGCTCTTCCCAGACGGAATGCTTGTAGATCGGCTTGCCGAAGGCTTCACGCTCTTGCAGGCGCTTGCACATTTTCTCCAGCGCTTCCTCGGCGACGCCAATGGTGCGCATGCAGTGGTGGATACGGCCCGGCCCGAGGCGACCTTGCGCAATTTCAAAGCCGCGGCCTTCGCCTAAAAGCATGTTAGAAACAGGGACGCGAACGTCCTTCATTTCGACTTCCATGTGACCATGCGGCGCATCGTCATAGCCAAATACGGGCAGGTGGCGCAGAATGGTTACGCCGGGCGTGTCAATCGGCATCAGCACCATGGATTGCTGCGCATGACGCTTTGCTTCGGAATCGGTCTTGCCCATCACAATCGCGATTTTGCAGCGCGGATCGCCAAGGCCCGAAGACCACCATTTGCGTCCGTTGATGACGTATTCGTCGCCATCGCGCTCAATCCGGGTTTCGATATTCGTCGCGTCGGATGAAGCGGTGAAGGGTTCGGTCATCAGGAAGGCAGAGCGGATCTCGCCATTCATGATCGGGTTCAGCCACTCTTCCTTTTGCTCGCGCGTACCATAGCGGTGGAACACCTCCATATTGCCGGTGTCAGGCGCTGAGCAGTTGAACACTTCCGATGCCCAACCAATGCGGCCCATCTCTTCGGCGCACAGTGCATATTCGAGGTTGGTCAGGCCGGGGCCTTCAAATTCGAATGTGTCGTCAACGTGATG
Source organism: Erythrobacter sp. (assembly GCA_049647465.1). Taxonomy (GTDB): domain Bacteria; phylum Pseudomonadota; class Alphaproteobacteria; order Sphingomonadales; family Sphingomonadaceae; genus Erythrobacter. The sequence goes on along the minus strand of JBARXS010000063.1, from coordinate 7,762 downwards.
GTGGCTGTCATTGCGCGGCGGCATGAACAGGTTCCACAGGCCCGCTTCCTTGGCGAGTTTCTTCTTGTCTTCGATGACCTGGATTACTTTCCAGCGGTCACCCTCGGCATCCTGCGCCTTGTATGTGCCCATGTTGGGGCGTACTTCTTTTTCGATGAAGTCGCGCACGCGGCCTGCCCAATAGGCCTGGCGTTCTGTTGGTTGAAAATCCATGTCCGGTGATCCTCTCTCGTCCGTCCTAATTTGCTGCTGTTTCTAAATGGCAGAGCGCGGGCTTCGCGCCAACCACTGATTTGATGAGTGAGCTTGCCTATGGCGCAAGCGAGCCTGCATCGGGTGCGATAATGCCTTCGCTGCTGGTTGAAGGGCCATGGGCGGGAGGCTTGCGCTGGGCGAGGCGGCGCAGGCGATCCTCGTGTTCTTCGCGGCTGATCGGGAAACTGCCGAGCCAGTATGCGGCAATGGCAGCCAGCACGATGGTTGCTCCGCCAAAATAAATGACGATGGAGCTGATCACGTCCTGTGGCACTGTTCCGGGTGAGGCGTCGGTCTGCAATTGCGAAGCTGATATGATGAGGCCAGTCACAAAGATACCGGCGCCGGTCGCACATTTCTGAATCAGCCAGTTGCCCGAATAAAACGCGCCCTCGGCCCGGCGCTGCGTGCGCTCTTCAAATGCCTCGACAATTTCGGCGATCATCGACGTCGCAGAGATCATCATGACCACGCCCAGACAATTCGCGAACAGCAGGAAGAACAGCAGTCCGAAGGTGGAAGCGGGAGTGCCAACTGTGGGCCAGAACCCGGCGAGCAACAGGACATAGGGAAACAGCCCGATGATCACGCTGCCCAGCGCGCCGATAACCGCGCTTCTGGCTTTACCGAAATTGGCATGGAGTGGCCCGACTATGAAAAACATCAGGACCACAGAAAGGAACAGGGTGACCGGATATACGACCAGCCCGGTCAGCCAGTCGGGTGATGTCGGTGTGATCGGGCGGTCCAATTGCCAAACGAACAGATTGAGATAGTTCGAAATCGAGAACGTCATCCCCTGGCTTACATAGGCGGCCAGCCCCCCGGCAGCAAAAATCAGAAAGCTCTTCTCCGAAAACGCGTCGAAAATTTCCGAAAAGGCGGCTTTCAGGGAAAAGGGCGGGGGTTTCTTGTCCGGCAGCTTCGCCACCAGATAATGCTGGCCCGCCGCCGATCCGATGACAGAGACCGCCATCAATACAGCGCCGAAAATCCCGTAGGAAATGTACCCCTCTTTCTGGAGCAATCCGTCTGGTCCAGCCATAAACACGGTGTAGGCGAGCACCATCATCAGGATACCGCCAAGCCAACCCGACAGGAACCGGAACCGGAATAGGGTGGTACGCTCATCATAGTCCTGCGTGATTTCAGGGACGAGGCTGATCGAGGGGACTTCGCAGGCGGAAAGCAGCATCCGCACGGCAATCGCGATACCAAGCAAGCCCAGAAAGCTGGGCGGTTCACCGCCGGGCGGGGACCACAGCATCACCCATGCCACCGCAAGCGGGATCGGCGCGACATACAGCCACGGCAGGCGCCTCCCCCAGCGTGTGTAAGTGCGGTCCGACAGGTTGCCGATGATCGGATCAATCACCGCGTCCACCAGCAGCGCAATCAGCAGAGCCGCGCTGACCAGAGCCGCGTCCATGCCGAGAACCTGATTGTAGAAAATCAGCAGGAAGAAGGAAAATCCGCCATCCTTTACGCCAAAGGCGACCGCGCCGAAGCCGTGTATCAGCTTAAGCTTCAATGGCAGCGGGCCACCTTTCGTTTCATGATCAGCGTTCGCAGTGACGCTCATCCGGATACCAGTGACAAGCGCGCCTTTGTGGCGCGTCTTTGTGCGAATCCCGACAAATGTTCTCTCCAAATCCCTCACATCGCAGCGTAGGCTTCGCTTTGTGCGCGTCAATCCTTGTCGTCCCTTACGCTACGGCATGGAGACGTACTCTGTCTTAGTCGTCCTCCCTTCTCCACGCCGCAGAAATCCGCGCTTGCCCCAAGGGCCGCAATTCCCATAACGTAAGCGTCAACTGGGATCCAATTGAGAGAGGTAACGGCACAATGTCCGATCTGGAGACTTTCCGCGCAGAAACCCGCAGCTGGCTTGAGGCAAACTGCCCCGAAGAAATGCGCCAGCCCGTGCGCGATGACAGCGACGTATATTGGGGCGGTCGCCGCGCCACCTTTAAAAACGATGCGCAGAAATCGTGGTTCGAGGCATGCGTTGCAAAGGGCTATACCGTGCCCGCATGGCCCAAGGAATATGGCGGCGCAGGGCTGAACCCTGCCGAGGCCAAAGTACTGCGTCAGGAAATGGGCCGCATCGGCGCGCGCCCGCCATTGTCGAGCTTTGGCATCTGGATGCTTGGGCCGGCGCTGCTGAAATTCGGCACGGAAGAGCAGAAGAAGCACTTTCTGGGCGAAATCGCGGGCGGTGAAATCCGCTGGTGCCAAGGCTATTCGGAGCCGGGTAGCGGCTCCGATCTGGTCAGCCTTCAGACGTTTGGCGAGGATATGGGCGATCACTGGATCGTCAACGGCCAGAAGGTCTGGACATCCTATGCCGATCAGGCGGACTGGATTTTCTGCCTCGTGCGCACCGACAAGGAAAACAAGTATCAGGGCATCACCTTCATGCTGTTCGACATGGCAAGCGAGGGTTGCTCGACCAAGCCGATCAAGCTGATCAGCGGCGCGTCTCCGTTTTGCGAGACATTCATGGACAATGTCAAAGTGCCCAAGTCCTATGGCGAGGGCATCCCGGCGCAGGTCGGCGAAGTCAATCGCGGCTGGGACGTGGCGAAATATCTGCTGGGTCATGAGCGTGAGATGATCTCCGGCGCGGATGATGGCGATCGTCTGGCCGCTATCGGCCCCGCGATGAAGCGCCACGCGGCAAAGACCGGTGACGAGATTGACCCGGTGCTGCGCGCGGAACTGGCGATGTTCGATGTGGATGCGCTGGCCTACAGCGCGATGGGCGAGAAGTTCCTCGATGAAGTCAAGGTCGGCAAGGCGCATCCAGCGCAACCAAACATGATGAAGTATGCCGGGACCGAACTGAACAAGCGACGGCATGAGCTGATGATGTCGGCGGGCGGTTCGCGCAGCCTCGAATGGGAAAGCGAAGAGACTGGCGGGGGCAAACCATCGCGTAACTGGCTGCGGACCAAGGCAAACTCGATCGAGGGCGGTACAAGCGAGATCATGCTCAACGTGATCTCCAAACGCATCCTCGATCTGCCCGGATCGTAACGAGCGAACAGAAATACGCGTCATCCCTGCGAAAGCGGGAATCCAGATAACGATTGCGCTAAAGATCAACTTTGGCTGGACCACTGCCTGTGCAGGGGTGACGGATTGGGAGAGAGAACTCAAATGCCCCTTTATCACGACGAAGATCAAACCATGCTGGCTGACACCGCCAGCGCTTTCATGGCCGAAGAAGGCAACATCGCCAAACAGTTGCGCCATTGGCGTGATCGCGATTGCCCCGATGGTTTCGGCCACGGATTGTGGCACCAGATGGCCGAAATGGGCTTTACCGGAATGCTGGTGGATGAGGCCGATGGCGGCCTTGGCATGGGCCATGTCGAAGCGGGCATCGTGCTCGAAGAGATTGGCCGCAACCTGACGCCTTCCCCATTCCTCACCTCCTCCGTCTTGGCCGCAACCGCGCTCAAGCATGGTTCTGACGATTTGCGCGGTCGCTATCTGCCCGGGCTCGTTTCGGGCGAGAGCGTCTTTGCCGTCGCCATTGATGAATCTGCAAAGCACCGGCCTGACCGCATCACCGCAAGGGCCGAAAAGTCGGGCAACGGGTTCAAACTTTCCGGCTCCAAGAGCTTCGTCATTCAGGGGTCCAGCGCCGACATGATCGTGGTCGCCGCACGCACCAGCGGCTCTGATACGGACGCGGACGGCATCACCCTGTTCGCCGTGCCCAGGGATGCAGCGGGCATGACACAGGACCCGGTGCGTCTGGTCGACAGTTCGGTTGCCAGCCATATCACCTTTGACGGGGTTGAACTGGATGGCGATGCTGTCATCGGCGAGGTCGATGGCGGGCGCGAAGTGCTCGATGCCATGCTCACCGCTGGCCGTGTCGGTGCCGCTGCCGAAGGCGTCGGCGTTGCGCGCGGGGCGATGGACCTGACCGTCGATTACCTCAAGCAGCGCAAGCAATTCGGCACGCTGATCGGCGAATTTCAGGCTCTGCAGCACCGCGCCAGCCATCTGTACTCCGAGGTCGAGATCGCGCGCGCGGTCGTCATCAAGACCCAGCAATTGCTCGACGCAGGCTCTGACAAGGCCGAACTGATGAGCTCTGTCGCGAAAGCCAAGGTCGCCAAGGTTGCAGGCCTTTCGGTAAAGGAAGGCGTGCAGATGCATGGCGGTATCGGCATGACCGACGAATATGATATCGGCCTGTATATGAAGCGTGACCGCACGCTTCAGGAATTTCTGGGCGATGCCTATTTCCACGCCAACCGCGTCGCGGACCTGAGCGGATATTAAGAACAGATTTGGGGAACAAACACATGGATATTCAATCACTTTTCGGTCTTGATGGCCGCGTCGCACTTGTCACTGGCGGCAGCCGCGGGATCGGCAAGATGTTCGTCGAGGGCCTCCTCGCAGCAGGTTGTGCCCGGGTGTATATCTCGGCCCGCAAGGTTGAGCAGATGAACGACACTATTGCCGAATTTGGCGCGGAGTTCGGCGAGGATAAGGTGATCGGCATCCCCGCTGATCTGTCGCAAATGGACGGTATGGTCGCGCTCGCTGACGAGATGAAAAAGCGCGAGGACAAGCTCGACATTCTCATCAACAATGCAGGCGCTGCATGGGGTCAGCCGTACCTCGAATTCAACGAGGCAGGCTGGCACCGCACCATGGACCTCAATGTCAAGACGCCGTTCTTCTTGACGCAAAAGCTGCACGACCTTCTGGTCGCGGCGGGCAAAGGCGATCACCCGGCCAAGGTGATCCACGTGTCCTCAATCGATGGCCAGCGCATCAATCCGTGGGAGACCTATGCCTATCAGGCCTCCAAAGCGGGCGTTATCCAGCTGACCCGCCGCATGGCCGCGCGGCTGGTCCAGGACAATATAATTGTCACCTCCATCGCGCCAGGCGCCTTTGCCAGCGAGATGAACAAGGCGGCGAAAAACGCGCCCGACGCATCGGCTGCGATGATCCCGTCCAAACGGATCGGGACCAAGGAAGACATGGCGGCCGCCGCAATCTATCTGTGCAGCCGCGCCGGAGACTACATTGTGGGCGACACGATCACCGTTGATGGCGGCGTCGTGAACGCATCGCTGCCGGGCATGTTCAACGATCCGGCTGGGTGATTATTCACCAGCACACACAGGAGATGGGCTGCTGGAGCGATCCGGCGGCCCTTTTTCTTTGGCGGGAAGACACTTTGCGCACGATCCACAACGGCCTGCCTTCGGAAGTTTCCAACCTTATTTGACACATCCAAGCCTGGTGATGCGGCCAAGACATGCGCAAGCCATTGAACTTATAGAGCAATACCATGTTGGATAGGATTTGACACTTTTCCAACCTGCTTTCGTTTTCGCCCCTTTGGCCAAAACCCGCCTGACGCGGTGAAAGATGAGGTTCAAGCTTTAGTCACTTGTTTGTAAGTAGGAAAACTGCGCCGTTCTGTTGGCGGCGTCTCACACTTCGGAACCTTGCTCCATGGCCAATTGGAAGAGACTATTTTCACGCTTTGGCCCCGCCACTGTAACAGCCACAGTAACAGCCGCAATGACAGTCACAGCAACAATTGCAGTCACACTCGTATCTGCCTTTGCTCTTGCATCGCCCGCGTTGGCCGCGACGGACCGGATAGAGGCCGAGCGCGCCAAGCGGCTGAAATACGCCTGTGATCGCACCCGGATCAGGCCGACAACGATAATCGCCATTCCGAACCCAGCCAAGGCGCGTGGGACAACACAGAAAGCCGACAGCGTCCGTTTTGCGCTCGCTTTTTCAGAGCGCACACCGCCAGAACTCCTCGATATGCTCGCCCGCGATCCCGATGCACGCATTCGCGCTGGCGTTGCCGGAAATCCTTCTACGGCGCTTGCAACTTTACGCCTTTTGGCGAGCGAACAATCCGATAGGGTTCGCACGGGTCTAGCCAGCAATTGCAGCAGCAGCGCGGATATACTGGCGCGGCTTTCGACCGATGAAAATCCGACCACGCGCGGTAATGTGGCCGCCAATCCCAACACACCGCGCGTCATTCTGGAAAAGCTGGTGGATGATCCAGACAGCAGAGTCAGAGCCGACGTAATCTATAACCCCGCGGTGCCCGATGCGATCGTGGCCGATGCGGCGGCGGATGCGAACTATTTTCAGGCAAAGACGATCGCAGACAGTCTGAACGCATCGCCTGAAACGCTGTTGATGATGCTGGATGCGCCTGGCTCTGCCATTCGCGCGATCCTTGCGGCGAACCCGCTCCTGCCGCCGTCTGCCTATGAAGCGCTGGCCGCAGATGAAAGCGCCAGTGTGCGCGCTGCACTTTTGCGACAGCCCAGTCTTCCACTGGAATTGCTCGCAAAGCTGACCGCTGACCCGGACCGAAATGTCCGCAGCGCGGTTGGGCGCCATCCTGAGACACCGCCAGATTTGCTGAGGCAGCTGGCCAATGACGCAGACCGGCTGGTGCATTGGTCGGTCGCGGACAATCCAAATACGCCGCCCGATGTGCTCGCCGCGCTTGCCATGAGCACGGATCAGTATGTGAGAATGCGGGCCGGGAGCAATGTGAACACGCCGATGGAAGCGGTGCGCGCGCTGTTGCAGGATCGCAACCGGACTGTGCGACACGAAACCATACGCAATCCCGCCATCCCGCAAGATATCCTCCGCGAACTGGCCAGCAGTGCGTCGGTTGAAGACCGGCTGTCAGTTGTGGTCAATCCCAATACCGGGCCAGATGTAATGGTAGCATTGGCGGCAGATACGCAAGAGAGTGTAAGAGCATCCGTCGCTTACGGGGACCGCGCGCCGCTTACCGTTCTGGAGACACTCGTGAACGATCCCAGCCCGCTTGTCCGCCGAAATGCGGCGCGCAATGCGCGGCTCGGCCCAAAGTATCTGGAGGCGCTGGCTGTGGACGAAGATGCCGGGGTGAGGGCGGCTCTGGCCGAAAATCTGGCGACGCTTCCTTCCATTCTGGGGGCACTTTCAAAAGGCGCGGCTGGCGACACTTTGAAGAAAATCGTCAATCACCCCAACGTCGCACCGGATTTGTTAACTGCTCTGTACTCTGCCTCTTTGGAGTGAATTTCGCGGCCCGCCCGCGTCAATCCTCCATGCCCTGAAACACGAAACGCTGGACGCGGCGGCCGGTGTTGACTTCGGTGGTGTAGACATTGCCCGCGCTGTCCACATCGACGCTGTGCAGCCAGATAAACTGGCCGGGATAGCGGCCATTGCGTCCAAACCAGCTGACGATTTCATGCGTCTCGCGCAGCAGCACCCAGACGCGGCCATTCATCATGTCGGCGACATAGACATATTTGCCGTCCGGGCTGAAGGCGACATCGCTCGCGGTGCGGGTGCCGCCGGTCTCAGGCGCGATGGCGATATCGCGCACGAATTCGACACCGTCGTCCGTCTCGCGGAAGAGTTGCAGGCGATTGTTGCGGCGGTCGCAGACATAGATCGTGTTGTCCGGCCCGCGCACGACGCAGTG
>JBARXS010000062.1:0-3131 GCA_049647465.1 Erythrobacter sp. | reverse complement strand
CAATACGAGTAAAGCAACGCTGTTGTTGCTAAACTCATTTTAAAGACTGCTCGTGTGAGCTAGCCAATGATCTGGCGAGTCAGCGAGCCACAGAAATAGGAGACTCGTTATGGTTGCCGCCGTTACCCAAATTAAAGAATCCACTCAGCCCACCCAGAAGCGCCTGTCTATGCAGGTTGCAGGCATTGCTGGTGAGACGACGGCGATTCGCTCATTGGATTGGGATCGCGATCGCTTCGATATCGAATTCGGTCTGCAAAACGGCACCACCTACAATTCATTCATTATTCGCGGCGAAAAAACGGCGCTGGTCGACACTTCCCACGCCAAGTTTCGCGAGCTGTATATGGACGCGCTCAAGGGCGAAATCGACCCGGCGACGATTGACTACATCGTCGTCAGCCACACCGAGCCCGACCACAGCGGCCTGATCAAAGACGTGCTGGAGCTAGCGCCGAACGCGATTGTAGTGGGTGCGAAAGTGGCGATCGCCTTCCTCGAAGACCTGCTCAATACGCCCTTTGAGCGCGAAGTGATTAAAAACGGCGACACGCTGGACTTGGGCCACGGCCACATCCTCGAATTCACCAACGCGCCTAACCTGCACTGGCCCGACACCATTTTCACCTACGACCATAAGACCGGCATTCTCTACACCTGCGATGCCTTTGGCGCACACTTCTGCAAAGATGACCTCTTCGATGAAGACTTAGAAGCGCTCTCTCCTGACTTTCGCTTTTACTACGAATGCCTGATGGCTCCTAACGCCCGCTCAGTCATTTCAGCTATGAAGCGCATGGACAAGCTCGATGGTGAAATCGAGACCATCGCCACCGGTCACGGCCCGCTGCTGCGTCGCAATGTCGCTGAGCTGACCGGGCGCTACCGCGAGTGGAGTCAGCAAAAGAGCGCCGCCGAAACGCTGATCGCCGTATTCTATGTGTCTGACTATGGGTATAGCGATCGCATTTCTCAAGCGATCGCACGCGGCATTACCAAAACCGGCGTCGGCGTCGAAATGGTGGATCTGCGCTCGGCAGATGCTCAAGAAGTCACCGAACTTGTCAGCCGCTCGACCGGTGTCCTGATTGGCATGCCGCCTGCTACCGGCAAAGCCTCGGAGGAAACCCGCGCAGCGTTAGGGACAATCCTGGCAGGCGTCGGTAGCAAAAAGACCTTTGGCCTGTTTGAATCTTACGGCGGCGACGATGAGCCGATTGACCCGCTGCACACCAAGCTGCAAGACCTGGAATTGAAGGTCGCCTTCGACCCGATTCGGATTAAAGACACGCCCGGAGAAGCGATCTACCAGCTCTGTGAAGAGACTGGCACCGACTTAGGTCAGGAGCTAGCGCAGACCAAAAAAATCAAGAAAATCAAAGCGCTCGATGCCGATCTGCAAAAGGCGCTGGGCCGCATTAGCAGCGGACTGTACATCATCACTGCGACTAAGGGTGACGTGCAGTCGGCGATGCTAGCCTCCTGGATCACGCAGGCAAGCTTTGAACCGTTGGGCTTCACTGTTGCCGTCGCCAAGGACCGGGCAATTGAATCGCTCATGCAGGTCGGCGACACCTTCGTGCTGAATATTCTTGAAGAAGGCAATCACCTGCCTTTGATGAAGCACTTCCTCAAGCGCTTCCCGCCCGGCGCGGATCGATTCGCAGGCGTCCGCACTCGCCCGGCCAACAACAAATCTCCAATCCTCGCCGATTCCCTGGCCTACCTGGAGTGCGAAGTCGCTAGCCGCATGGAGCTGAGCGACCACTGGCTAGTGTACTGCACCGTAGACAACGGCAAAGTCGCCAAAGAAGACGCCCAAACAGCAGTTCACCACCGCAAAGTTGGCAACTACTACTAAGACGCTCCATTTTTCCAAATCTCTCCTTCCGACGATATCCAAAGAGGCAATCTCATGACTGCTCAAGTTCCTGCACCTCAGTCCTCTACTGAGCAAAAGTTTGCTGACTCTGGTCGTAGAGATGTGCAGGTGCTGCCAGTTGCTGCGGATACGACAGCATTGCGATCGCGCTCCTGGGATCGCCTGCGCTTTGAAATCGAATACGCCTTAGAAAAAGGTACGACGGCCAATTCATACCTGATTCGTGGCAACCGCGTTGCGCTCTTAGACCCGCCTGGCGGCTCTTTCACAGAGGCTTTTCTGGAAGCGCTACAGGGCGAAATCGATCCGGCGGAGATCGACTACATCATTTTGGGCCATACCAATCCCAACCGGATGAAGACGCTAAAGGCGCTGCTGCCGCTGACGCCTCAGGCGACGATTGTCTGTTCTAACCCGGCGGCGATCGCTCTCCAATCCGCCGAAATCAATCATCCCACGCAGCCCGTCAAAGGCGGCACCGAGCAAGATCTCGACCTGGGCAAAAAGCACCATCTTCAGTTCATTCTTACCCCCACCCCGCGCTACCCCGATGGCATGGGCACCTACGACAGCGCTACCGAAGTGCTCTACAGCGACAAATTCTTTAGCGCTCACCTCTGTAGCGAAGACGCCTACGACCTTCACCGCGACAGCCTGCTAGAAGATCAGCGCTACTATTTCGACTGCCTGATGGCACCAAACGCGCGACAGGTAGAGACCGCGCTAGAAAAGCTCGGCGAATATGTCCCTCGGCTGTACGCTACTGGTCACGGCCCTTTGGTGCGCTACGGCGTAACTGATCTGACGAAAAAATACCATCAGTGGGCCGCGCAGCAGAAAGGGAAAGCTCTTTCAGTCGCGCTGATCTACGCTTCGGCCTATGGCAATACGGCGACAATTGCGCAGGCGATCGCCCGTGGCATCACCAAAGCAGGCATTGGCGTCAATGCGATCAACGCTGAGCAAAGCGACACCGCCGAAGTAAAAGCCGCCGCTGAAAATTCCGCTGGTTTTATCATGGGCTCGCCCACCCTGGGCGGACATGCCCCTACCCAAATTCAAACGGCGCTGGGCGTGGTGCTCTCTTCTGCGAGTAAAACCAAGCTCGCGGGCGTCTTTGGCTCTTTTGGCTGGAGCGGCGAAGCGATTGACCTATTAGAGAGCAAGTTCAAAGACGGCGGCTACAGCTTTGGCTTTGACCCGATTCGCGTAAAATTTACGCCGGATGCGAGCACGTTGCAGGAGTGCG
>JBARXS010000061.1:0-24647 GCA_049647465.1 Erythrobacter sp. | reverse complement strand
CTGCGCCTCTGCGAGAAACTCAAACAAGCGCAGACAGTCCTTCAACGTAAGTCGGGTATTCCAACTTCCAGCCCAGCACCCGCTTTGCCTTGCCATTCGCCACCCGCCTGTTCTCGGCATAGAAACCGCGCGCCATTTCTGACAGGTTTGCTTCCTCAAGCGTTTCCAGCGTGGGAGGCTCTGTCCCGAGCAGCTGGCAGGCATATTCGGTCACCGCATTGCCGCTCGCGGGCAGATCATCGCCCAGATTATACGCGCCCGGCGGCGCATCCTGCATCATCGCGGCAACCACCCCGCTGACAATATCATCGACATGCACGCGGCTAAACACTTGTCCGGGCAGATCAATCCGGCGCGCGCGGCCATCCCTCACCCGGTCCAGAGCGCTGCGCCCCGGTCCGTAAATCCCCGGCAGGCGAAACACCCGCGCAGCCATCGCCATCCACGCCGCATCCGCTTCGGCCCGGGCATTGCGCCGGCCTTCTGGCTTTTTGGCCCCGGTTTCGGCCACAGTTGGCGTGCTTTCATCCACCCAGGCACCCTGCTGGTCGCCATAGACGCCGGTGGAGGACAGATAGAACAGCGCGCGGCCCGTCAGCACGTCGCCATAGGCGTCCAGCACAGGATCCAGACCAGACGCGCGATCCGGCGGAACAGAGGAAAGGATGTGCGTGGCCTGCTCCACTGCGCTTACGACTTGCGACCGATCCTCAAAATCCAGATCGCCCGCGCTGCCTGTCGCGTTTACGCTCCAGCCGTGTTTCCGCACCGCCGCAGCCACCCGTTTCGCCGTGTAACCCAGCCCGAATATCAACAAATGCGCCATTCGTGATGCTCTGCCGCTGGACGCGGGCGCAAATCAACCTAAATCAGCGGTCATGGATATCGCAACCACCCCGACAAACCCCGAAGGCAACCCCGAAATGGCGGATGCCGCCCGCACCCCGCACGATCCGCCGGTGATCCGGCGCGAGGATTACGCGCCGTTTGCGTGGGCAATTCCCGAAACAAAGCTGCACTTTGATCTCGGCATCAAGGAGACGCGGGTTCACGCCACGCTTTCAGTTGAGCGCAATCCGGCGGCTGAGCCGAGTGATTTGCTGCGGCTTGAAGGCGACGGGCTGACCGCGACCAGCGTGATAGTCGATGGCAAAGCGACCGACGCATGGAAGATGGACGGTCCGGACCTTTTCGTGACGCTGAGCGGTGATGCGCACACGGTTGAAATCGTCACTGTGATTGATCCGAGCGCAAACACCGCGCTGATGGGGCTCTATGCCTCGGGCGGCATGTTGTGCACCCAGTGCGAGGCGGAGGGTTTCCGCCGGATCACCTTCTTCCCGGACCGGCCCGATGTCCTGTCCACTTATTCTGTGCGGATGGAGGGCGACAAGGGGTTGTTCCCGATCCTGTTGTGCAATGGCAACCTCACCGCTTCGGGCGCGCTCGAAGATGGTCGCCACTTCGCCGAGTGGCACGATCCCTGGCCAAAGCCGTCTTATCTCTTCGCCTTGGTCGCAGGCGATCTGGTCGCGCATTCTGGTCCTTTTACCACACGCTCTGGCCGCGAGATTGAATGCAATATCTGGGTGCGCAAGGAAGATATCGACCGCACCGATCACGCGCTGCAATCGCTCCACCGCTCGATGAAGTGGGACGAGGATGTGTTCGGGCGTGAATATGATCTTGACCTCTACAACATCGTCGCCGTCAGCGATTTCAACATGGGCGCGATGGAGAACAAGGGGCTCAACGTCTTCAACACGAAATATGTGCTGGCCGATCCCGACACTGCGACCGATGCCGATTTTGACGCCGTCGAAGGGGTGATCGCGCACGAATATTTCCACAACTGGTCAGGCAACCGCATCACCTGCCGCGACTGGTTCCAGTTGAGCCTGAAAGAGGGCTTTACCGTGCTGCGCGACCAGCTGTTCTCGCAGGATATGCGCGGCGAAGCGGTCAAGCGGATCGAGGATGTGCGCATCCTGCGCGCGGCGCAATTCCCCGAGGATGCCGGGCCGCTCGCCCATCCGATCCGCCCGGACAGCTATCGCGAGATCAGCAATTTCTACACTGCGACCGTCTATAACAAGGGTGCGGAAGTCATCCGCATGATGCGCACGATGGCGGGCGTGGAGGCGTTTCGCAAAGGCACCGACCTGTATTTCGACCGCCACGATGGCGAAGCAGCGACTTGCGAGGATTTCATCACGGCAATGGAAGACGGCGCGGGGCTGGAGCTTACGCAATTTCGCCGCTGGTATCGTCAGGCCGGTACGCCGCGCGTGAGGGTGAGCCAGGAGGAGCGCGATGGCGCTCTGGTGCTTACCCTCAGGCAGGAAACTCCCGCCACGCCCGGTCAGGATGTGAAGGGCGCTGTGCCCATTCCCCTGTGTGTGGCGGTGCATTCGCGTGAGAGCGGCGCGACTGGCGCAGAACAGCTCATCCTCTTCAACGAGGAAGAACAGAGCTTTACCCTGCCACTGGCCGGGCCTGCGCCGGTGGTTTCGATCAATCGCGGCTTTACCGCGCCCGTTATCATCGACCGCGAAGTGGCGTCTGAAGATCTCGCTTTTCTGGCGGCTCATGATGATGATCCCTTCGCCCGGTATGAGGCGATGCAGGAGCTGAGCGTGCGGCATCTGGTTTCCGCTGCCAGTGGTGATCTGGACGAGGCGCGGCGCGCGGCTGGCAAGACCGCGATCAGTGAAGCGATCCGCGCGATCCTTTCCGACGAGGCGCTGGACGACAATATGCGCGGCGAGCTGATGATGTTGCCCAGCGAGACCTATCTGTTCGAAGCGATGGCCGGTTCGGGGGCGACGGGCCAGCGCAAAGCCGATCCCGGCGCGATCCATGCCGAGCGTGAGCAGATCAAGGCGATGCTGGGCGTCACGCTTAAGCGGGAGCTGGAAGGCACTTATGCTCGCTGTGATGCGGTGCCGTTTGATGATCCCGCTGGCGTGGGCGCGCGCAAGGTTGCGACACAGGTCCTGGCGATCCTTGCCGCGAGCGATCCCGCACTTGCCGCAACCATGGCCGCGCGCCAGTTTGACCGGGCGGACAATATGACCGACCGGCAGGGCGCGTTGATGGTGCTGTGCGGGCTGGATACGCCACTGCGCGAAGACCGGCTCAAGGCGTTTTACGAACGGTATGAGGATAATGCGCTGGTCGTGGACAAGTGGTTCACGTTGCAGGCATTGTCGCTGCATCCCGATGTGATCGCTCAGGTGAAAGCGCTGGCCGATCACCCGGACTTCACCATGTCGAACCCCAACCGCGTGCGCTCGCTCTATATGGCGTTTGCAGGCAATCCGCAGGGTTTCCACGCAAAGGACGGGGCGGGTTATAAAATGATCGCCGATGTCATCATCGCGCTGGACCCGATCAATCCGCAGACCGCAGCGCGCTTTGTCTCGCCGCTGGGCCGTTGGCGCCGGATTGAAAGCGTGCGTGCCGGTCTGATGAAAGAGCAGCTGGAACGGATCGCCAAGGTCGAAGGCCTCTCGCGCGATACATTCGAGCAGGTAAGCCGCAGCCTTGAGGGATGACACCCTGACGGATGACTTCGACATAGAGCGCTCGCCTGTATTGGATGGTGTGGCGCACGGTTTCTTCGGTTCGGCAGGCGGCGCGCACCAGTTCGGATTTGGCGGGCCGGGCGGGGAAGATGCGGTGCAGGCTCTGCGCGCGCGCGCGGCAGAAGCGATTGCCCCGCAGGCGCGGTGCGTAATGCCGCACCAGGTCCACTCGCCTGATGTGATCGCCGTTGAAGATCCATGGGACGACGTGGCCGAGGGGCGTCCGGTGGCTGACGCACTCGTCACGGACCGCGCCGGGCTGGCGATCGGCATCGTCACAGCAGATTGCGGGCCGATTCTGCTGGCTGACCGCGAAGCCGGTGTGATCGGCGCGGCCCATGCCGGTTGGCGCGGTGCGCAGGGAGGTGTGCTGGAAAACACCGTTGCCGCGATGGAGCGACTGGGCGCGGATCGCGCGCGGATCGCAGCAGCGCTTGGGCCGACCATCGCGCAGGCGAGCTATGAAGTCGACGCGCCCTTTCGCGAGCACTTCACGGCAGCCGATGACCGCCATTTCGCGCCCGCGCCGCAGCGTGAGGGGGCCGCGCGCTGGCTGTTCGATCTGCCCGGCTATATCGCGGAAAAGCTGACGCAATCCCATGTCACAAAATTTCATGACCTTGCGCGGGATACTTTTACACATGCGGAGCGTTACCACTCATATCGCAGAGCTATATGCGGCGGTGGTTCGAATTACGGCAGGATGATCGCCTTGATTGCCCTGTAGTTTCTTGAATTGCATCAAAGCGAATTGGCGATGCTCAAAAGACAGTTGGATTCCAGGTTTTTTCTGGTATTTGGCGCGCCAAAGGTCGGTGTTTTAGGTGGTTTTGCAGAGGTTCAGGAGCGCTCAATAGAGAGTTGCTGCACGCAAGGCCGGGCAACCGACACGGGATATTCACAGCACTGCCATGTTTCCAGATTTTGCGGAAACCAGGGCGTTCCAGACGGCACAGGCTTCGGCCAACAGCTCAGGAACGCTGCAAAGGCAGAAAGAGTAAGGTAGACGACAATGGCTTCCACCGGAGCTGACATGACAGCCACTCAAACCACACAGGGCGACAGCACCGAAGAGGGTGTGCGTCGCCGCGACTGGATTCACATCGCCGCACTCAGCACCGCCGGCGTTGGCGGAGCGTCCGTGCTCTTCCCGTTGGTGAGCCAGATGGCTCCGACGGCCGATGTTGTCGCCGCGAGCACGACAGATGTTGATGTGAGTTCAATCCAGGCCGGCCAAAGTGTCAAGGCGACATTTCGTGGACAGCCGCTGTTCGTGAAGCGTCTGACCGCTGCCGAAATCACGGCTGCAAGGGCCGATGACGCTGCGAATATGCGCGACCCGGCAACACTGGGTGATCGGCTGGGTGAGGGCAATGAGGATATTCTCGTTCAACTCGGCGTGTGTACGCACCTTGGTTGTGTGCCGCTGGGCGCTGCCGAAGGTGAGAACAAGGGTGAGTTTGGCGGGTATTTCTGCCCCTGCCACGGGTCGCACTATGATGTGGCGGGCCGCATCCGTAAGGGTCCGGCGCCGAAGAATTTGGCCGTTCCCGAATTTGCATTCGCTTCCGAAGCTGTCATCCGAGTGGGCTGATGCTGCGTAACTGTATCATCGCAAACCTTTTAACACTGAACTAGAGTCGAGAGAAAACCATGAGTTTCGCCTGGGCAAAACAGTACGAGCCGAAGTCCGATTTCACCAAGTGGATCGATGAAAAACTTCCGCTTCCCCGCATGGTCTACAACGCCGTTGGCGCTGGCTACCCGGTTCCCCGCAACCTGAATTATATGTGGAATTTCGGCGTTCTCGCCGGGGTTTTCCTGATGATCCAGATCATCACGGGCGTGGTTCTCGCGATGCATTATCGCGGTGATGTCTCGGTCGCGTTCGGTTCGGTTGAGCACATCATGCGCAACGTGAATTACGGTTGGATGCTCCGATACGCGCACGCCAACGGCGCCAGCTTCTTCTTCATCGTCATCTACATGCACATTTTCCGCGGTCTGTATTATTCGTCCTACAAGGCCCCGCGCGAGATGATCTGGCTGCTTGGCGTGGTCATCTTCCTGCTGATGATGGCAACCGCCTTCATGGGCTACGTGCTTCCCTGGGGTCAGATGAGCTTTTGGGGTGCCAAGGTCATCACGGGTCTGTTCGGTGCTATCCCGCTTGTGGGTGAGCCGCTGCAGATCTGGCTGGTCGGCGGTTATGCCCCGAACGCAGCCACGTTGAACCGCTTTTTCTCGCTCCACTTCCTGCTGCCCTTCGTGATTGCCGGGGTTGTGATCCTCCACATCTGGGCGCTGCACATTCCGGGTTCTTCCAATCCGACCGGTGTCGAAGTGAAGAAGGAAAGCGACACGGTGCCCTTCCACCCGTATTATACGGCGAAGGACGGCTGGTTCCTCGGCCTCGTGCTGATCCTCTTCTCGGCGTTTGTCTTCTTTGCGCCCAACGTGCTGGGTCACCCCGATAACTACATTGAAGCCAACCCGCTTTCGACGCCCGCGCACATCGTGCCCGAATGGTACTTCCTGCCGTTCTACGCGATCCTGCGAGCGTTCACCGGCGACCTTGCGCTGTTTGGTGTGACGCTGGTCCCGGCCAAGCTGCTGGGTGTGATCGCGATGTTCGGGTCGATCCTGGTGTGGTTCTTCCTGCCTTGGCTGGACAAGAGCCCCGTGCGTTCGGGCAGCTATCGCCCGGCGTTCCAGAAGTTCTTCTGGTTCGGTCTGGTCCCGACCATGATCATCCTGACGATCTGTGGCGGTGCCCCGGCAGAGCAGCCCTATGTGCTGATCAGCCAGCTCGCGACGGCTTACTATTTCATTCACTTCCTGATTGTTCTGCCGATCATCAGCCAGATTGAAATTCCCAAGCCGCTGCCTTTCTCGATCACCGAAGCGGTGCTCGGCAAGGATGATGCGCCTGGCGGTACCCGCGGTGGCGGCGACAAGCCTGAAGCCGTGGTGAAGCCGCTTCCGGGTGACGAAGGATCGCTGCAACCGGCTGAATGAGGGGTCGGGCCTTCGGGCCCGCCTCATCGCTCAACTTTTCTGACCCGACAACGAGAAAGAGTTTAGGTCATGACAATTCGTCTTGGAGGCATGCTGTTCGGCGTAGTCCTCGTCGCCATCCTGCTGATCTGGTCGTTCGCGGTTGATACGATCAACTATTCGACGCCGGAAAAGCCCGATTATTACGCCTATCAGGAAGAGAACATTCACCCTGCCGGTGGTTTCTCGTTCGATGGTGTCGGTGGCAAATGGGACAACCAGCAGCTGCAGCGCGGCTATCAGGTTTACAAGGAAGTGTGCAAATCCTGCCACAGTCTGAAATATGTCGCGTTCCGCAACCTAGTGCAGTTGGGTTACACCGAAGACGAAGCCCGCGCAGAAGCGGCAAGCTGGGAAGTTCCGGGCCTCGACGAATATGGCGAAGCCACCACGCGTCCCGCTGAACTGACCGATTACTTCCCGTCGCCCTATCCCAACGAAGTGGCAGCGCGCGCGGCGAACAACAATGCGTATCCGCCTGATCTCTCGTTGATCACCAAGGCACGCAAGGACGGCTCGAACTACGTTTATTCGCTGCTTCAGGGCTACAATGAGCGTGACCCCGAAGATGTGAAGAAATCGCCTGACTTCGAGACCCCTTCGGGCCTCTATTTCAACGAGTATTTCTACAACATCAACATTGCGATGCCGCCGCAGCTCTACCCCGATCTCATCACCTATGCTGATGGAACCGAGGCCACGCAGGAGCAGATGGCTCAGGACGTCGCAGCCTTCCTGACCTGGACCGCAGAGCCTTCACTGGTTCAGCGCAAGCAGACTGGCTGGTTCGTGATCGGCTTCCTGCTGTTCGCAACGGGCCTTGCCTTCCTGTCGTACAAGCAAATTTGGGCTGGCAAGAAAAAGAAGAAAGCCTGATCGGACGCTTCGGCGCATCCTGAACTGAATTAGCGAGCGCCCCATCATCCTCTTTGGATGGTGGGGCGTTCATCCATTCAGCCTCGCAAAACCGCGCCGCACAATCCAAACGCCGACAATCGCTGCAATCAAGGGACCGCTGATGACCGCTGATCTTTCGTCCGAAGACTTGAAAGCACTGGTCCGCACGGTGCCGGACTTCCCCCAACCCGGCATCCAGTTTCGCGATATCACCACCCTGGTCGGCGATCCTGCAGGCCTCGCCTCCAGCGTGGCGCAGCTCGCGCAGTTCGCAAAGGAATGCGGCGCACAGAAAATCGCCGGAATGGAAGCGCGCGGCTTTATCTTTGGCGCGGCTGTCGCGGTGCAGCTTGGCCTTGGATTTGTCCCTGTGCGAAAGCCCGGTAAGCTGCCCGTCACAACGATCGGCATCGACTATGATCTGGAATACGGCACCGACCGGTTGGAGATTGACCCCGCAGCGGTGCAGCCCGGAGAGAATGTCATCATCGTCGATGATCTGATCGCGACCGGCGGCACCGCCATGGCGACCGCACAATTGCTGCGCAATGCCGGGGCGAAGGCAGATCACGCGCTGTTTGTGATTGACCTGCCCGACCTTGGCGGGGCAGACATTTTGCGCCGGGGCGGAGTGGATGTGCACGTGCTGATGCACTTTGAAGGCGACTAGAAACGCTCCATCTGGCATTGGCACTTCATCATTTCGCGAAATCACCAATTCGGAACATATGTCCGCGCCAGTGTGTTGAGCGGGTAAGGAACGCAAAACAGCTTCATGGAATCTCCCGCCCTTATGCTCGCCCTGATCGGCATCCTCGGTGTCGGGGCGCAGTGGCTCGCGTGGCGCACGGGTTGGCCAGCGATTGTCCTGATGCTGGCCGCGGGCTTTCTCGCCGGACCCGTGGCCGAGGTGCTGGGCTATCGCCTGATTGATCCCGAAGCCGCCTTTGGCCCACTGCTTGAGCCTGCGATCAATATCGGCGTTGCGCTCATCCTGTTTGAGGGCGGGTTGAGCCTTGATCTGCGCGAATTGCGCCATTCGGGCAGCGCGGTGTACCGGCTCGCCACAATCGGTGTGCTGGTCGGCTGGGCGCTGGGCACGATGGCAGGGTTCTATATTGCCGGGCTCGTCTGGCCGGTTGCGGTGCTGTTTGGCGGCATCCTGATCGTTACGGGGCCGACAGTCGTGATCCCGCTGCTGCGGCAGGCCAACGTGCAGCCCCGCCCCAATGCGATCCTGAAATGGGAAGGCATCGTCAACGATCCCACCGGCGCCCTGTGCGCGGTGATCGCTTATGAGTATTTCCGCCGAGTAAAGGAATTTCCCAACGCATCGGTGTTCGATGTCGTCCCGCCGCTTATCATCGCGGCACTGCTTGCCGGGCTGGTCGGATATGCTGCCGCGCGATTGATCGGGTATCTGTTTCCGCGCGGGGCCATACCCGAATATCTCAAGGTGCCGGTGCTATTCACCGCCGTAATCGGCGTATTTGTGCTCACCAACGCAATCGAGCATGAGGCAGGCCTTGTCGCTGTGACGGTGATGGGCGTGACGCTGGCGAACAGGGACGTGTCGAGCATGCGTTCGATCCATCCGTTCAAGGAGAATGTCGCGGTCCTGCTGGTCTCGGGCATTTTCATCCTGCTCGCCTCCAGCCTCTCCATCAGCGAGCTGGGCTATCTCAACCCGCTGGAACCGATTGGCACGCGCTTCATGCTGTTCCTGCTCGTCCTGCTGTTCATCGTCCGGCCGGTCACGGTTCTCATCAGCCTGCTCGGATCGGGAGTTCCCATAAAAGAACAATTGTTCGTCGCATGGATCGCGCCGCGCGGCATCGTGCTGGTCGCGATCTCCGGCCTGTTTGCGCTGCGCCTTGGCGATCTGGGCATTGAGGGTGGCGAACTGCTGATCGGGCTCAGCTTTGCTGTGGTGGTCGCCACCGTCATCGCGCACGGTTTTTCGATCAATATCGTGGCGAAATGGCTGGATGTGAAAGGGACATCGCGTCCCGGCCTGCTGATTGTCGGGTCAACCGCGTGGACCATTGCGCTGGCCAAGGAGATGGAGGCGTTGCGCGTACCCGTGATGATTGTGGATCCCAGCTGGCAACGGCTCAGCGCCGCGCGGCGCGAAGGGCTGCCGTTCTATCACGGGGAGATCCTGAACGAGGCGACCGAGCATAATCTGGACCTGTCGCCGTATCAGGTGCTGGTCGCCGCGACCGAGAACGAGGCTTACAATACACTCGTCTGCAACGAATTCGCGCATGAGGTGGGCCGGGATTCGGTCTATCAACTGGGCGAGAGCGCTGATGACGAGGCGGGCCGCCACGCGCTGCCGCCAGCCCTGCGCGGGCGCGCCTTGTTTGAAAGCGGGTTTGGCGTGGACGAGGTTGCGGAACGGCAGAAGCAAGGCTGGGTCTTCCGCAAGACGAAGCTTTCGGATGAGTTCGACTTTGAACAGGCGCGTGAGAAACTGCCTGAAAGCGCAAACATGTTGATGCTGCTGCGCAGTGACGGGGCGTTGCGGTTCTTTACCCACGCCGCCCGGCCAGAACCGCGCGCGGGCGATACGATCATTTCCTTTACCCCGCCCCAGATCAAGACCGCAGAGGAGCGGGCCGCTGACAAGGCCGCCAAGCGCAGCCCGCAGAAAAGCCCCTCTACAAGCCCCCCTTCAAGTCCCAAGCCCCAATCAAACTGACACTGGCAAAAACAAGACTTCGCGAACGAGGCACGTATGAATACCCCGAAATATCTTCTCGCTCTAACCGGCACTCTCGCTGCAACACTGGCTCTTGCCGCGTGCAATTCCAATGCACCGCAAGACCCGGAGGACGGGGCGTCGCCGACGCCTGATACAAGCGCAACGCCTGAGTCTGACCCGGCGCAAACCGTCTCGATCCTGCGGCCCGAAATCGAGAACCCCGGTGGCAAAGGTTTTGCAGCGCCGATCCCCCCGCTTGAGCTGGTGATTAACTTTCCCAAAGGCGGCGAGGAGCTGGATGAAGAGGCGAGGACCGCGCTGCAATCCATGCTGGATTCGGCGCAATTCTCTCGCGGGGGCGAGATCACCTTGCGGGCGCATAGCGATGCCAGCGGCACCGACCGCGTAAACCTGCGCGTTTCGCAACAGCGCGGCGAAGCGGTCCGTGACTGGCTGATCGACCAGGGCGTTGCGGCGGAACGGATCGCTCTGATCGCGTTTGGCAGTCAGAACCCGGTGGAACCCAACGCCCTGCCCGATGGCGAGGCAAATGATGCGGGCCGCGCCGCCAACCGCCGTGTTGTGATTACGGTGGAAGGCGACCCCGCCGAACCTGCCCAGCTGGACCCGGTTGAGGCGGGCGAAGCCGATCAATCGAGGGCGGCGACTAGCTCCAGCACCCGCTGGGCCCATTCAGGGCGGCAAATCAGCAAATCGGGCAGAAAGGTATCGGCATTGTTATAGCGCAGCGGTGATCCGTCGATCCGCGAGCAATGCAGGCCATGCGCTGCGGCGACGGCGACCGGCGCGCAGCTGTCCCATTCATACTGTCCGCCCGAATGCAGGTAAATCTCCGCCTCGCCGCGCACGACAGCCATGGCCTTTGCCCCCGCACTGCCCATTGCGACCAGCTCTCCATTGAGGGCGTCGCAGACCGCAATAGCCTCCTTTGCAGGGCGGGAGCGGCTGACGAGGAAGCGCGGTTGGTTCGCCGCGTCCGGTAAAGCGGCGGGCTGATCCGTGCGCAGCACCACGCCACTGCCCAGCCCTGGTAAGGCCACTGCGCCCGTATGCGCCACGCCATCAATCGCAAGGCCCACATGCACAGCCCAGTCGCTGCGCTGCTCCCCATATTCGCGCGTGCCATCGACGGGATCGACTATCCAGACGCGGCTTTGCGAACAGCGTGCGGTGTCATCCTTTTCCTCTTCGGACAGCAAAGCGTCATCCGGACGCGCGGTGCGAATGGCGTGACACAGGAATTCATTGGCGACCGCATCACCCGCGCTGCCCAGCGCCTTGCCCTCAAACACGCCGCTATCGCGCACATTGATCAGGATGCGCCCGGCGATTTGTGCCAGATGGGCGGCCAGTTCGGCGTCTGTCATCGAAGTGTCCATGCCACCGCTCACTTTAGCGGCAGGATCTTGCTGATGATGTAGTCCGCCGCCTCCGACGGGGTCATCGTCACCGTGTTTACGGTGATTTCAGGCGATTGCGGCGGTTCATAGGGGCTGTCGATCCCGGTGAAGTTCTTGATCTCGCCCGCGCGCGCCTTTTTATAGAGGCCCTTCACATCGCGGGCTTCGGCAACGTCAAGTGGGGTATCTACAAACACTTCGATAAACTCGGTCTCGCCGATCATATCGCGCACCATCCGCCGCTCTGCGCGGAACGGGCTGATAAAGGCGGTGAGCACGATCAGGCCCGCATCCGTCATCAGTTTGGCAACCTCGCCGATGCGGCGGATATTCTCGATCCGGTCGGTTTCGGTAAAGCCCAGATCCTTGTTCAGGCCCTGACGCACATTGTCGCCATCCAGCAGGAATGTGTGGCGGTTCATCATGGCGAGCTTTTGCTCGACTTCATTGGCAATGGTCGATTTACCCGATCCGGAAAGCCCGGTGAACCACAACACGCGCGGGGTCTGGTTCTTCAGGCTGGCGTGATCGTCGCGGCTGACGGTGGTGGCCTGCCAGTGCACATTTTGCGCACGGCGAAGGCTGAACTCGATCATTCCTGCGCCGACAGTCGCGTTGGTGAACTTGTCGATCAGGATAAACCCGCCCAGCTGGCGACTGGTGGAATAGGGCTCAAAAGTGATCGGCCGGTCAGTCGAGAACTCGGCCACGCCAATGGAATTGAGCTCCAGCGTCTTCGCCGCGAGGTGCTCCATGGAATTGACGTCGATCTCGTATTTCGGCGGTTGCACGGTCGCAGTGACCATCTGGGTGCCGATTTTGAGCCAGTATCCGCGGCCCGGTTTCAGCGCGGCCTCGTCCATCCATACGAAAGTGGCGCAGAACTGGTCGGAGGCTTCGGGCGGATCGCCAGCGGTGGCGATCACGTCGCCCCGGCTGCAATCAACCTCGTCCTCCAGTGTGAGCGTGACCGACTGGCCTGCCACGGCCTCGTCCAGCGGACCGTCAAATGTTTCAATGGATTGAACCGTGCTGGTCTTGCCCGCCGGCACAATGCGCACCGGATCGCCCGGCTTGATCGTGCCGTCGATGATCTGTCCGGCAAAGCCCCGGAAATCGAGATTGGGCCGGTTCACCCATTGCACCGGCATGCGAAAACTGCGTTCCTGCGCGGCGGTGTTTGCGAGTTCGACCGTTTCGAGATGCTCGATCAGGGCGGGACCATCATACCAGGGCGTGTTCGCGCTCGGAGCCGCCGTAATGTTGTCGCCCTTGAAGCCCGAGATCGGGATCGCCGTGAAGCTTTCGATGCCCACGTCGCTGGCAAAGGCGCGATAGTCGGCAACAATCGCATCGAACGCGGCCCTGTCATAATCGACCAGATCCATCTTGTTCACCGCCAGCACCAGATGCCTGATGCCCAGCAGATGCGTCAGATATGAGTGCCGCCGCGTCTGTTGCAGAATGCCCTTGCGCGCATCGACCAGGATGATCGCGAGGTCCGCCGTCGATGCTCCGGTGACCATGTTGCGCGTATATTGCTCATGCCCCGGCGTATCCGCGACGATGAACTTGCGCTTCTCAGTCGTGAAAAAGCGATAGGCGACGTCGATTGTGATGCCCTGTTCACGCTCTGCCGCGAGCCCATCAACGAGCAGCGCAAAGTCGATCTCTTCACCTTGTGTGCCGTGTTTTGCGCTGTCTGTTTCAAGCGCTGCGAGCTGATCTTCAAAGATCATCTTGGAATCGTACAGCAGCCGTCCGATCAGGGTCGATTTGCCATCATCCACGCTGCCGCAGGTGATGAAACGCAGCAGGCTTTTGTGCTGGTGCTGGTCCAGATAGGCGTCAATATCCTCGGCGATGAGGGCGTCTGCCTCAAACGACGGGGGTCGCAAAGAGGAATTCTGGTCGTCCATCAGAAATACCCCTCCTGCTTCTTGTCTTCCATGCTGGCCGATTGCCCCTTGTCGATCGCACGGCCCTGTCGCTCTGATCCGGTCGCCAGCAGCATTTCCTGAATGATGAGGTTCATGTCCGTGGCATCGCTCTGCGTCGCACCGGTCAGCGGGTAACAGCCCAGCGTGCGAAAGCGGACAGAGCGCTCCACCGGCTGCTCGCCATCCTCCAGCCGAAAGCGGTCATCATCGACCACCAGCAGCAGGCCATTCCGCTCTACCGTCGGGCGTTTTTGCGACAGGTAAAGCGGCACGATGTCGATCTTTTCCAGCGCGATATATTGCCAGATGTCGAGCTCGGTCCAGTTGGAGATCGGGAAGACGCGGATGCTTTCATCCCTGTTCTTCTTCGCGTTGTAGAGGTTCCACAATTCAGGGCGCTGGTTTTTCGGGTCCCAGCGATGCGCGGCGGTGCGAAAGCTGAACACGCGTTCCTTTGCGCGGGCCTTTTCCTCGTCACGGCGGCCACCGCCAAAGGCGGCGTCAAAGCCATGCTTTGTCAGCGCTTTCTTGAGCGGATCGGTCAATTGCGCCTGGGAATACAGCGCGCTGCCCGTGTCGAACGGATTGATGCCCTGTTCCTCGGCATCCTCATTCCGGGCGATGATCAGCTCCAGCCCGTACTCCTTAACGGTCTTGTCACGGTGTTCCAGCAGCGCCTGAAAGTCCCAGCCGGATGCCACGTGCAGCATCGGGAAAGGCGGCGGCGCGGGATAAAATGCCTTGCGCGCAAGGTGCAGCATGACCGAGCTGTCTTTGCCCACAGAATAGAGCATCACCGGGTTTTCAGCCTCGGCCACGACTTCGCGGACTATGTGAATGCTCTCGGCTTCGAGCCGCTCGAGATGGGTAAGACTACGCATGGGCAAGCAGCTAGCCCTTGCACTGCACAATGCAACTGTAGTTTTGCTTTGGAGGGGCCAAGCGAACCGCGCGTTCTGTGCGTGAAATGGAGCGGGTAAGGGGAATCGAACCCCTCTACACAGCTTGGAAGGCTGGTGCATTACCACTATGCTATACCCGCTCACTGGGTCAGCCGTCTGGTTGTCGGCGCTAATGCCACCGGGTGCGGGTGAGCGTCAATCCGAAATTGGACCAGCTGCGCGCTTTTAATTGCATCACGCGCAACATCAATGCGTTTGCTTTGCACTTGGCGGAGGCAGCGCGGTGGTCCATATGGGTATCAGGCCATCGGGGAGTCCGGTGGCTGACCATAGCAATCGAGGGAGTCTCGATATGACCCAATCCAATGGGAACACTACCCCTGTCCAATCCAGGGGCTCAGCGAAAGCCTCTTTCGGCGTCTTTATCGGACGCTTTCAACCCCTTCATATCGGCCATGAATATGTCATCCGCGAAGCTCTGGAACGCGTCGATCGGCTGATTGTGCTCGTCGGCAGTGCTAATGTCGCTCGTGATCCGCGCAACCCCTTCACCTATGAAGAGCGCGCGCACATGCTGCGATCAGCCTTTGCCTATGAGCACTCGCAGGGCCGGCTGATCATCGAGCCGCTGGACGATCACCTTTATTCCGACACGGCATGGACGGCGCAGGTTCAGCGCAGGGTTCAAGCGCGCGTGCAGCAGATCGTCCTGGATGAGGGAAATGACGGTTTTGCCGCCAATGGCCTCAATGATTTTGACATTGCTCTGGCTGGCTTCGGGAAGGACAAAAGCTCATTCTATCTCAAGCTGTTTCCGGAATGGGGCAGCATCCAGATTGACAGCCAGTTCGGCACGTTCAGCTCCAGCGACATTCGTGATCGCTATTTCAAGCCGCTCAGCGATATTCCGGCGCAAGTGCTGTCGCCTGATGTGGTGAAGCAGCTGGAGGCGTTTCGCCTGACCGACACGTTCAAGGCGTTGCTGGCAGAGCGCGAATATCTGGATGCCTACCCGCAGGAATGGGGCAACGGCCCGTTTGTGACGGCGGATGCGGTTGTGCTGCAGGCGGGGCATATCCTGCTGGTGCAGCGCGGGCGTTTGCCGGGCAAGGGGTTGCTGGCGTTACCCGGCGGCTTTGTCGGCTCCGATGAGCGCATCCGGGATGCAGCGATTCGCGAATTGCGTGAGGAGACCGCGATCTCCGATGGCAAGGGACAGATCCCGCCCGCGATGCTCTCAAGCTTTATCGAGGACAGCCGCACGCGGGTGTTCGACGCGCCTCAGCGATCCCTGCGCGGGCGGATCATCACCCATGCCTTCCTGTTTCGCCTGCCTGAACGGCGCAGCCTGGCGAGCGTAAAAGGCGGCGATGATGCCGCGCATGCGCGCTGGTATCGGCTGGGCGAATTGTCGCCCGATATGCTGTTTGAGGATCACTGGTCGATCATCGAGGCGATGGCTGACCTATAACCGAGACCCATAAGATTACCCAAGGCTGCCGGGGAGCCCGGCGGTCAATTCCAACGACAATGTGAGGAGTTCACATCATGCAAAATGCACCACGCAATCTGCTGCTCAATCCGCTTTTGGCAACCGACAGCTATAAGCACAGCCACTTTCTGCAATACCCGCCAGAGGCCCGCGCGATCAGCGCCTATGGCGAAGCGCGGCCCAATCCGTTCTCGGATACGGTGCTGTTCTTCGGCTTGCAGCCGTTCCTGCTGGATTATCTTAGCACCCCGGTCACGCAAGCCGACATAGAGGAAGCCGCCACCATCTGCGCCGCGCATGGCGTGCCGTTCAACCGCGCGGGCTGGCAGGCTATTGTCGACGATCATGGCGGGTTTCTGCCGCTTGCGATCAGCGCTCTGCCTGAAGGGACGCTGGCCCCCACAGGCGTGCCGCTGTTTCAGGTGGTCAACACCGACGAGCGGATGGCGTGGCTGACCACTTTTATCGAAACCGCTCTTTTGCGCAGCGTCTGGTATCCGACTACGGTGGCAACACTCAGCTGGAAATGCCGCGCGATCATTGCCGCCGGGCTGGCGCGCACATCGGACGATCCGGCGGGTCAATTGCCGTTCAAGCTGCACGATTTTGGTGCGCGCGGTGTCTCCAGCGGGGAAAGCGCCGGGTTGGGCGCGATGGCGCACCTCGTGAACTTTGCGGGGACGGACACGCTTGAGGGCATCATGGCGGCGCGGGCGTATTACGATGCGGATATGCCCGGCTTCTCCATCCCCGCTTCCGAACACTCAACCATGACAAGCTGGGGCCGCGAGCGCGAAGAGGCCGCCTATGCCAATATGCTCGACGCGTTTGAGGGGGAAGGCGCGCCTGTGGCGGTCGTTTCCGACAGCTATGATCTGGACAATGCGGTCGAGAATATCTGGGGCGGGACGCTCAAATCAGCCGTTAAGGGGCGCAAGGGCACGCTGGTCGTGCGGCCTGACAGCGGCGATCCGGTGGAGACGCCTGCGCGGGTACTCGCCAAATTATGGGACATCTTTGGCGGGACGGCCAACGCCAAGGGCTACCGTGTGCTGAGCGACCGGGTGCGCGTCATTCAGGGGGACGGAATGAATGTTGAAAGCATCGCACGGCTGGTGGACCGGGTGGTCGCAGACGGTTTTGCAATCGACAACATCGCGTTCGGCATGGGCGGCGGGCTGCTGCAATCGGTGACGCGCGACACGTTGCGCTTTGCGATGAAGGCCAATGCGATGCTGGATGATGCGGGCGTGTGGCATGACGTGTCCAAAACACCCGCGACCGATCCGGCAAAGGCCAGCAAGGCCGGGCGTCAGGCGGTTGTCATGCAAGACGGCGCGATGGCGGCGCGGCGGGTGGACGAGGTGGAGGAGGGCGAAAATCTGCTCCGACCGGTCTGGCGCAATGGCAAGCTGCTGCGGCGCTTTACCTTTGACGAAGTGCGGGAGCGGGCCAACCCCTAACCAACTCCCATATTGTCGATCAGGCGGGTGCCTCCGATCCGGGCTGCGACCAGCAACCGGGCGGGGGCGTCCGTCAGCGCAGTCAGCGGCGCAAGCGACGTCGCATCGGCCAGCACAGCATAGTCAACGCTGGCAAAGCCCGCCGCGATCAATTGCTCTTTCAGCGCTAACAGCGCCGCATCGATCACACCTCCGCCTTCAATCTCCGCAATCGCCGCCTTTATCGCCCGAGGCAGCGTTGCCGCAACTGCCCGGTCGCTTTCCGACAAGTACCGGTTGCGGCTCGACATCGCCAATCCATCCGCCTCACGCACGGTCGGCACGCCGATAATCTGGTGCACATGCGGGCGTGTCAGATCAAGATCGCGCGCCATCGTGCGGATCACGGCGAGTTGCTGAAAATCCTTCTCCCCGAAAAACGCCATGTCGGGCTGAACCTGACTGAAGAGCTTGCACACCACTGTGGCCACCCCGTCAAAATGGCCGGGGCGATCCGCGCCGCACAACCCCTCGCTGACGCCGCTGACACTGATCGAGCTGGCAAAGCCCTGCGGGTACATCACATCGACGCCCGGCGCCCATAACAGCGCGCATCCCTCGCCCTCCAGCATCGCGGCGTCCGCTTCCAACTGGCGGGGATAGGCGTCGAGATCCTCGTTCGGGCCAAATTGCGTCGGGTTCACAAAGATCGAGGCAACCACGTGATCGCAAGCCTCCCGCGCGCGGCGGATAAGGGTCAGATGCCCCTCATGCAGCGCGCCCATGGTCGGCACCAGCCCTACCGTGTCTCCGCCCTCCCGTAACCTCGCCACCGATTTGCGCAGAGCATCCAACATGTTTGTGGTTTGCACTTTCCTCAGCCCTTTACCTTTGTCCCGCCCCGACACTAGACAACACGCGCCACTCGTCACAAGCTTGGTGAAACCCTAGGCTTTAATCAGAATCGGCGTCAGGGCGTCAGAGTCCCCACATTCGGGGCCTCTTGTCATATAGGAAAACGTAAAACGAATGAGCGACAAAGCCGCCAGGAAAGGTGCCTCCAGAAAGGCTGCCCCCGAGGCGGCCAGAAGAACCGTCGCGCCGCCTGACAGGCCCGCGCACCGGATCGTGTTCGCGAACGAGAAGGGCGGCACCGGCAAATCGACCACGGCGGTGCATGTCGCGGTTGCGCTGTCCTATCTGGGCGCGCGGGTGACGATGCTGGACCTTGATCCGCGCCAGCGCACCACGTTTCGCTATCTGGAAAACCGGGTGACGACCATGACAAAGCGCAAGCTGAACCTGCCAACGCCTGCGGCCGAAGTGTTCAAGGGCCGCAGTCCAGAGGCGCTGTTGCTGGCGATGGACCGGCTGGAAAAAGACACCGATTTCCTGATTATCGACAATCCGGGCCGCGATGATCCGTTCGCCCGTGCCGCTGTTGAAAACGCCGATACGCTGGTCACGCCGCTCAATGACAGTTTTGTCGATTTTGATCTGATCGGGCAGGTCGACGGAGAGACATTCAAGGTCAAAAAGCTCTCCTTTTTTGCAGAGCTGATCTGGGAGGCGCGCCTGAAACGCAGCCGCCAGACAATCGAAGGCCAGCGACCGGAAATGGACTGGATCGTGGTGCGCAACCGCACCGGCTATGTCGAAGCACGCAATCAAGGCCGCCTTGAAAGGGCGCTGAAAGACATGGCGCAGCGGGTCGGATTTCGCGCAGTCAAAGGCCTTTCGGAACGCGTGATTTATCGTGAACTGTTTCCATCCGGCCTGACGCTGCTCGACAAGGGCCATCTGGGGGAACTGGGCACCAGCCATCTGGTCGCGCGGCAGGAATTGCGCGCGCTGATCAAGGCGTTGAACCTTCCCGATTTCGTGAAATCCACGCCGTCATCCCGCTCTTCGATGGAGCCCGCCTGAACCTATGCTAAAATATGCGATATTGCTGGCGGTCGTTTGCATCGTCTTTCGCTGGGCGCTGGGCAAATGGCCCTGGCAATTGCTCAATCCGCCACCCACGCGTGCTCAGGCGATTTTCAAGGCGCGCAAGCTGTTGGGAGTTGAGGAAGGCGCCAGTCGCGAACAGATCAAGATCGCGCATAAACGCCTGATCAGCATGGTGCACCCGGATCGCGGCGGGACCAGCGCGGCGGTGCATGAGGCGAATGATGCGCGCGATCTGTTGCTGGCGGAATTGCCTGATCCCGGGGCCAGATCCAGTGTCGGGCAAAAAGACCGGGCCGATGATCTTGACCAACCAGATGACACGTCTCTCTGACCCGCCGGCGCAATCATCGAAATATTGACACAAAAGCACTGCAATACCATCGCATAGCACAGCATAGAATGGCGGCCATGCGGGCTTGGCAGGTGTGACTTCAACAGGTCCGCATTATGCTGCCGGGACCATAATCGTTCAGGACAAAGAGCCAATATGACGCATCAATTCGACCCCACCATCCTGCGGGAATACGACATTCGCGGCGTTATCGGAGAGACGCTGGGCGCAGATGATGCCCGCGCGATTGGTCGCAGTTTCGGAAGTATGTTGCGCCGTTCGGCCATGAGTTCCGGAGGCGAAGTTGCCCCGACGGGAGCGAAGACTGTTGCCGTCGGCTATGATGGTCGCATCAGTTCACCCATGCTGGAACATGCGCTGATCGAGGGGTTGGAAGCGAGCGGCTGCAATGTGGTGCGCATCGGCATGGGGGCGACGCCGATGCTGTATTACGCCGAAGCGTCAACCGAAGAGATAGATGGCGGCATTCAGATAACTGGCAGCCACAATCCCCCCAATTACAACGGCTTCAAAATGGTATTTGAAGGGCGACCCTTCTTCGGGAGCGACATCCAGAAGCTCGGGGTAGTCGCGGCGTCCGGGGACTGGACCGACGGGGTCGGAACGGTCAGCGAGCGCGACATCCTTGGCGAGTATGTCGAGCGCATGCTCGAAGGACTCGCCGGGTTGGACAGGAGCGCTCTCGACAATCTCAAAGTGGGGTGGGACGCGGGCAACGGGGCTGCTGGTCCCGCTCTTGAGGCTCTCGCCGCGCGGTTGCCGGGGGAGCATCATCTGCTGTTTACTGACGTTGACGGGCATTTTCCTAACCACCATCCTGATCCGACTGTTGAGGCCAACCTTGCCGATCTGCGCGCTCTCGTCGCGGAGAAGAAACTCGACTTTGGAGTGGCTTTTGATGGCGATGGGGACCGGATCGGCGCCATTGATGGCGAAGGCCGCGTGATCTGGGGTGATCAATTGCTGATGATCTATGCCGAAGATTTGCTGAAAACCCTTCCGAACTCCACGATTATCGCCGATGTGAAGGCCAGCCGCGCGCTGTTTGACCATGTGGCGGCGCTGGGCGGGAAGCCGCTGATGTGGAAGACGGGCCACTCGCTGATTAAGTCCAAAATGAAGGAAACAGGCTCGCCTTTGGCCGGCGAGATGAGCGGTCATGTGTTCTTTGCCGACACATATTACGGGTTTGATGATGCACTTTATGCCGGAGTTCGCTTGCTGGCGGCATCTGCGCGGCTCGGCAAATCCGTGACCGAGCTGAAATCTGCGATCCCGCCGATGCTCAACACGCCCGAAATGCGTTTTCAGGTGGACGAGGCGCGCAAATTCCCGGCCATCGCCGAAGTGACCGAGCGCCTGACCACCGCTCCCGGCCCCGATGTGGAAGAGGTCAACGCAACCGATGGCGTGCGGGTCAACACAAAGGACGGGTGGTGGCTGCTGCGCGCATCGAATACGCAGGACGTGCTGGTCGCACGCGCGGAAAGCGACACGCAAGAGGGGCTGGAGCGGTTGATCGCGCAGATTGACGGGCAGCTGGAACTGTCCGGTCTGGAACGTGGGGAGAGCGTTGGGCACTAACCTGCCAGACAGCCGGAGCGGAGATACCGTTGATCCGCAAAGTGGGGGCGCGGACGGCTGGCCGTGGTCCGCGCTGGGCATTATGCGCACCAGCAACCGCGATGCGATCCATGCCGCCTATACGACGCAGCGCGCCTCGCTGGACAGCGAAACAATGCGCATCTCGGCCTTTGCGGAACTGACCGAAGCGCGCGAGAAAGCGCTATTCTTTGCCGCAGAGATACGGCGCGAGCGTGAAAGCGCGATAGCGCGCGGCGAGGATGTGCCCGAGGAAGCACCGGTGCAGATAGCCCCTGTGGTAAAGGCGCCTGACCTTGACCTGGCAATTCCTGCGCCGCAGCCCCCCGAACCCGAACCCGAACCCGA
Source organism: Erythrobacter sp. (assembly GCA_049647465.1). Taxonomy (GTDB): domain Bacteria; phylum Pseudomonadota; class Alphaproteobacteria; order Sphingomonadales; family Sphingomonadaceae; genus Erythrobacter. The sequence goes on along the minus strand of JBARXS010000061.1, from coordinate 2,947 downwards.
ACCCGAACCCGAACCCGAACCCGAACCCGAACCCGAACCCGAGCCCGAGCCCGAGCCCGAGCCCGAGCCCGATGCGGAGGCCCAAACCGGGCCTTGGAGCGGGGTCGAGACTGAGGCCGGGGAACAGTGGGAATATGGCGGCCGGTACAAGCCCGAGGTCGATCTCAGCCAGACTCCCTTTAGCCTTCCCAAAGAGGCCGATGGCGGCGGAGACGCCGAAGAGCTGCCGACCTTGCAGGAGGAATGGGACAAAGTCCTCGAAAAGCTGAACCTCCAGAAATACGGTGTGTACTATGTGGTCGCCCTGTTCTTTCTGCTCGCCTATTGCAGCTGAGGCGCGCCAGATGACGCGGCGCCCGGCGTTGAGATGCCAGCCCGCATCGCTACTGCCTTGAGCGTGCGAGCGATTTTCGCCATGAGAGGCCCACCAGCAACGAGGATTCCCGTCATGAAGCGCCCTATAAAGACCTTCGCCACCACTGCCATTTCTGCTCTCGCGCTCGCATTTTCGGCTCCGCTGATGGCTCAGGAGGAGGGTGGCACTGCCGAGGAAGAAACACCCGAATTCCTGACCGAGGAACAGGAGGCCATGGCCGAGTTCGAGCGTGAGATGGAAGAGGCGTTCTCGCTGTTCGGCGATCTTTTCAAAGTCGAGCCCCTCAGCCCCGAACAAGAGGCGCTGTTGCCGCTCGCCGAGCAGATGGCGAATGTCATCATGCCCGAAGGCACATTCGCTCTGGTGATGCAGGATACGATGAAGCCGATGATGAACGCGATCATGTCGGGCATTGCGTCCGATCCGCGCCTGCGGCTGAATGCCCTGACCGGGATTGATTCGGCTGATCTCGATGAGCTGGACGATGGGCAGGCGCAGGAAGCGCTCGACATTTTCGACCCGGAGTTTTCGCAGCGCAACGAGAAGATGGGCACTGTGGTTGTCGATATGGTTGGCGAGATGTTCAACGCGATCGAACCTGCCTATCGCGAGGGCTATGCCCGCGCGCTCACCACCCGCTTTGACGAGGGTGAGATGAACGCGCTGCTCGAATTCTTCGAAACACCGCTCGGCGGAAAGTTCGCCACCGCCTCATTCTCGATCCAGTACGATCCGCAGATGCTGGGCGTGATGGAGAAAATGGGACCGGCCATGGTCGAAGTGATGCCAGGCATGATGGAGGGTTTCGCCGCGCTGGAAGCCGAATTTGCCAAGGAGCGCAAGTTTGGCGAGCTGAGCGAGGCCGAGCGTGATCGGGCGGCTGCTCTGCTGGGCAAGTCGGTTTCCGAACTGGAAGCGTTGCAGCCTGCCGAGGAGGATGAGGAAGAGCCGGAAGGCGCGAGCCTTTATGAGGAGGCGTGATCGCCAGCGGGGCTGCTGACTGGAACGGTGAAGAGGTTTGGCGGGTTTGTAATCCATGACCCACCCCCCGGCCGTTCCGCCTGAGATTACCGCATGGTTTGATGCGCGCGGCTGGCGCATCCGGCGGCATCAAAGTGACATGCTGGGCAAGGCGCGCGAGGGGCGGCACGCATTGCTGGTGGCGGATACCGGTTCGGGCAAGACGCTGGCGGGGTTTCTGCCGACCCTGTGCGATTTTGCACCCTCAAACGGCGCGCCGCCCGAAGACGGCCTGCACACGCTTTATGTCTCACCGCTCAAAGCGCTCGCCCATGATGTGAAGCGCAATCTGCTCACGCCTATCGAGGAAATCGGCCTGCCAATCCGGGTTGAGACGCGCAGCGGCGATACCTCGTCCGACCGCAAGAAACGCCAGCGCGAAAAGCCGCCGCATGTCCTTTTGACCACGCCGGAATCGCTCTCGCTGCTGCTGTCCTATCCCGAGAGTATGGAGCTTTTTCGTACGCTTAAACGCGTGGTGATTGATGAGGTGCACGCCTTTGCAACGGGCAAGCGCGGCGATCTGCTGGCGCTTTCGCTGGCGCGTCTGCATCAGCTGGCGCCGGATATGCAGCGGGTCGCGCTGTCGGCGACGCCGGCCAATCCGTTGAGCTTTCGGGAGTGGCTTAGCCCGCAAGTTGCCGATGATACCGGTGAGATATCGGCGGCTGACATCGTGCTGGGTGAAAAGGGTGCGGAGCCGGATCTGAACATATTGCTGCCGATTGAGGAACGCGTGCCGTGGGGCGGGCATGCCGGGCGCTGGGCGGTGGGTCAGCTGTATGAGGCGATCAAGGAAAACCGCACCACGCTGGTCTTCACCAACACGCGGTTTCTGGCGGAGTTCATCTTCCAGTGCCTGTGGGACATAAACGAGGATCACCTCCCCATCGGCGTCCACCACGGCAGCCTGTCAAAGGAAGCGCGGCGCAAGGTTGAAGACGCGATGGCGGCGGGGGAATTGCGCGCGCTGGTGTGCACGGCCAGCCTCGATCTGGGGGTCGATTGGGGAGATATCGACATGGTCGTGCAAATGGGCGCGCCCAAGGGATCTTCGCGCCTGCTCCAACGGATCGGACGCGCGGGGCACAGGCTGGACACCCGTTCCAAAGCGGTGCTGGTGCCGGGCAACCGGTTTGAATTTCTTGAAGCGATGGCGGCCAAGGATGCCGTGGATGAAGGCCAGCGCGACGGGGAGGATTTTCGCGCAGGCGGCCTAGATGTGCTGGCGCAGCACGTGATGGCGTGCGCATGTGCCGCGCCGTTTCACGAGGATGATCTGCTCGCCGAAATCCGCTCCAGCCTGGCCTATGCGTGGGTTGATTCTGAGGCGCTGGCGCGGGTGCTCGGCTTTGTCGAAAACGGCGGATATGCGCTGAAAGCCTATGACAAGTTCAAGCGGATCGTGCGCGACAAATCGGGCGTCTGGCGGCTCGCGCACCCGCAACAGGCGCAGCGCCACCGCATGAACGCAGGCATCATCGTCGATTCCGAAATGCTGGTGGTCCGCTTCAAGAATGGACGCAAACTGGGCAAGGTCGAGGAGCGGTT
>JBARXS010000060.1:0-43363 GCA_049647465.1 Erythrobacter sp. | reverse complement strand
AGGCCGAAAGACAGGCCGAAAGAAAGGGGAGTAGAATGCGCCGCTCTCACCAGCGCGTTTCGGGGAACCGTAAACGCAGGTGTTCATTTATTCGCCAAACCGGTTGCGCATAACGCACCGCCCTCTGGCCCCCACCCCCGACAGGACCACAGCATGAACTTCTTCCCCGTCCGTTTCGCCAATCTAGCTGTTGGCGCGAGCCTTTGCGCGATCTCCGTTTCGGCCAGCGCAGCCGATGATGCTGGCGATGGTGCAGCCACTGAGGCGCCCGTTGTGGTGGACGCAGAAAGTGTGAGCGCGGCGATGTTCAAGCTTGCTGCGAATGCTGAGCAGCAACCGCAAGGCTCCCAATCAGGCCCTCCCGCTGGCGCACCGGGCCAACCGCCATCCCAGATGCCCAAGATTGTGTTTGACGAAACATGGGCCTCGGTCGGGATCGGTGCCGGCCTAGTGCCCAGCTATTCGGGATCGGATGATTACATCGTTTTTCCCCTGCCGCTGATCGTGGGCCGTGTGGGCGGTGTCGGTATCAGCCCCAATGGTCCCGGCTTCGTGCTCGACGTCAACTCGCCCAAGCCCAGCTTTGGCTCGCGCAAGAGCCGTGTCAGCTTTGGCCCCGCTTTCCGCATTCGCAACGACCGTGTGAACCAGATCGAAGATGAGGTGGTCGAGCAGCTCGAAGACCTTGATCTGGCCGTTGAGCTGGGCGGGAATATCGGGGTGTCATTCCCCGGCGTGCTGATCAAGCAGGACACGGTGACGCTCTCCACGCAGGTGCGCTGGGATGTGGCGGGCGCGCATGATGGGATGCTGGTGGAGCCGACCGTCGGTTACCGCACGCCGCTGGGCCGGGCCACTATCCTGCAGATGAATGTCGGCCTGCAATTCGTCGATGACAGCTTTGCTGAGTATTATTACTCCGTCACCCCGGCGCAAAGCGCGGTAAGCGGGCTGCCGATCTTCAACGCGGACGGTGGGCTGAATTCCATCGGCACCACCGCGATCGTGAACTACGATCTGGATGGCAACGCGCTGAATGGCGGGTTCAACGTGTATGGCGTCGTCGGCTATACCCGCCTGATCGGCGACGGAGCGGACACACCCTTCACCGACATTCGCGGCGATGCGAACCAGTTCATTCTGGGCCTCGGGATCGGATATACGTTCTGATTTTGCGCATCCCCATCCGGGGATGCATCCTCGCTAGACGTCCTTCCCCCGGATCACGTCCGGGGTGCGGACCCGCTGCGGGCGCACGGTCGTGCTCGCAGACCCTTTCGGGTCTGAACCTGCACAAGACTTGAAGTTAGGGGAAAGAGACCGCTGCGCGCAGCGCAGGGCAAGCGCGCCAAAAAGACACTGGCGCCCGCCCGCAGCGATTAGGCCGTAGGTCGTATGAGCGAGGATACGGCACCCCGGATGGGGATGCGCAAACAAGTACGCCCGCTATGCCTCACTCGGCAGCGTCATCTTCAGGCTCCTCCTCCTCCAGTTTTGCGCCCTTGGCTCCTTCGGCCAGTTTCGGGCGCGGGGCGGGCATTTCTGCGCGGCGGTCGCCGGTTTTCAGATAGGTGTCGAACCACTCCATCATCCGCAGATTGTAGTCATAGCGGTTCGCCGCGATCCGGTTGCCGTGCCCTTCGCCCGGGAAGAAAACGAGGCGCACCGGCACATCGGGCTTTCGCACCTTCAGCGACCGATACAGCTCAAGGCTCTGCCCCGGATTGACGCGCGTGTCCTCTTCCCCATGCATGATCAGCGTCGGCGTGTTGGCCTTGTCGACATGATAGACGGGCGAGACCTCCAGCATTTTGACCCAATCATCCCACGGCCATGCGCGGCTGTGCACATTGTACATCTCATACGGGATGTCGCCCGTGCCAAACTTGCTGATCTGGTTTGAAATACCGACGAACATCACACTCGCTGCGTATTCTGCCGAGTGATAGGTCGCGCCCCACGCGCTGGCATAGCCGCCATAGGAACCGCCGGTGATGCCGGTGCGATCAGGATCGGTGATCCCTTGCGCGACCAGCGCGCGCTTCGCATCGACGATGTCGCGGAATTCCGGATCGGTGTAGCGGCCCTGATGCTGCTTCGCGAAGGCGACGCCATAGCCAGTCGATCCGCGATAGTTCGGCAGGAACACGGCGTAGCCCTGACCGGCCGCAACATGGCCCGGTTTTGAATAGGCGGTCTGCCAACCATTGCTCTCATGCGCTTCGGGGCCGCCATGCACATTCATGATGGTGGGCGCGCCGCCTTCGGGAACGCCGCCTACAGGCTCAATCAGGACGCCTTCGATCTGCTGGCCGTCGGTTGCCATATAGCGATAGGGCCGCTGCACCCCGAAATCGATATCCGCCAGCCACGCATTGTGGGTGGTCCAGCGTTCAAACGTCTTGCCCTTCAGGGTAAACAGTTCGGTCGGATGCGTCGGTGCGTTGGCCGCCACGGCAATTGTGCCTCCTGCCGCGTCGATCCGCGTCAGGATCAATTCGCCCGGATCAACCTCAGTGTCGATTGTGCCGTCGGATTTGTAGATGCGCAGGAAAGAATCGACGCCCCGGTCAACCAGCGTCGCCAGCCTGCCATCGGTCAGCCATTCCGTGTCGCTCACCGCTTCGGCAGCGCCCGCATTCAGGGCGCGGTATTCGCCCGTTTTAGCATCGACCAGATGCAGCGTGGTTGGTGCCGGATCATTCATATCAACGCCCGCAATCAATGAGAGTTGCTTGCCATCCGGCGAGATTTCAACGTCACCGATTTTGCCAGGCGTTTTCACTACGGCGCGAACTGTGCCTGTCGGCAGGTCAAGGATATTGATGCGCTGTTTGGTATAGCTGTCATCGACCAGAGGAGTGGGCGTGGTGCCGACAATGGCAAAGATGCCATCGGCTGAAATGTCGAAGCTGCTGACAAAGCCGGGAATTGCGATCTCGACCGGCTCGGCATCCATTTCACCGCCGATGGCCGCCTTGAACAGGCGCGCGGGACGGAATTCCTCTTCGTAGACGACCGAGTTGAACCCGCCTTTGGCTTGCGCCTCGCGCTGCTTGTCCTCGCCCGGACCAGTCAGCAGATAGATCGCGCTGCCATCGGGGGCGAATTTGTAGGCGCTCACGCCGGTGTCCTCGACGCCTGCGATCTTTGTGTAGGTGCCGCCATCCACAGGAACGCCCCAGACCGCGCGGTCATCATCATCCTTTGACCACAGGAAGGTCACCATTGAACCGTCGGGAGAGAACGCAACACCGCCCGGTGAAATGTCATCGGGCAGGTAAGCCTTCGCCACATCCGGCGCGCTCGCCACTTTCAGCTCGCCCTTGGAGGCGCCATTCTTCTCGCCTTCGGTCACATCAGGCAGGCTGCTGGTCGTATAGGCGATGCGCGTCCCGTCGGGAGAGACCGCCATCGCGCCAACGCTTTCGATCTTGGCCACGTCTTCCGGAGTCATCGGGCGGGCATGAGCGGTGGCGGTGAGTGATGCGGTGCCAAGCAGGGTGACGGAAACCAGAGCTATACGCTTCATGTGATGTTATTACCTCTCATAATCAGACAGTTACCGCACCTTGTAACGAGTGGGCATTCAATGGCAAAGACCGTTCCTTCACGGGAAGGGGAATGAGATGAGGATGTTTTCGAAGTGCGCCGCTGCTGCTCTGGCGCTGGCAGGAATTGCGGATTCGCCCGCTGCCGCCGAGACCACGGCTATCATCGCTGGCGCGGTCATCACCGATCCGGAGCAAGGCGCAAGCGGGCCGACGGTTATCATGATCGAAGATGGCAAGATCGTAACGATGGCCAAAGCCGAAGGCCCGGTTGTCGCTGATGTTATCATCGACTTGTCGGACAAAACCGTCATGCCCGGCCTGATTGATTTGCACACGCACCTCTCTGGCGACCCTTCCGGCGAATTCTGGCGCGGGGCGACCACGCCGCCGGAATATTACACCCTGATCGCGGCCAAAAATGCGCGGCTCACGGCACTGGCCGGCTTTACGACCGTGCGCGATCTGGGCTCACGCTCGGACCAGGTCACCCAATCCCTGCGCCGCGCCACCGCCGAAGGGATTGTGCCCGGACCGCGCGTCGTCACATCGGGCCGCACCATCGCGATTGTCGGCGGGCATGGCGATATGACCGGCTTTCGCAAAGAAGTGAACGACGCGATCACGGCGGGATATGCCTGCACAGGACCGGTTCAATGCGCCGAGAAAGTGCGGCTTGCCTCAAAATACGGTGCGGACCTGATCAAAATCACCGCGACCGGCGGTGTCCTGTCACAGCAGGGACGCGGGCTTGAGGCGCACTTTACGCTTGAGGAAATGACCGCGATTGTCGAGACCGCCGAAAGCCTTGGCCTGAAAGTCGCAGCCCACGCCCACGGCGCGCGCGGGATCGAGGATGCGGCCAAGGCTGGCGTCCACACGATTGAGCACGGCACCTATATTGACGAAGCCGCAGCGCAGGCGATGAAGGAAGCGGGCACCACCCTGATCCCCACCCTGATGGCATTTGAAGGGATCAAGAAAAACCTTGGCAACCAGTTCTACACTCCGGTGGTCGAGGCCAAGATCCTCGCCGTTTCCAAGATCGCGGATTCCATCATTGAGCGCGCGCTGGAATATGATGTCGCCATCGCCTTTGGCACCGATGCCGGCGTGTTCCCGCATGGCGAGAATGCCGGTGAATTTGCGCTGATGGTGAAAGGCGGCATGTCCAACGCCGATGCCATTGCGGCGGCCACCACAGGGGCAGCGGCGATCCTTGGCATGGAAAGCGAGATCGGCAAGCTCGCCCCCGGCTTCTCCGCCGATATCATCGCAGTGAACGGCAACCCGCTGGAGGATGTGACGGTGCTGGAAGATGTCGGTTTCGTAATGGTGCGCGGACGGGTTATCGAGTGAAGGAGGCTTAGCCCGTCAGCATATCTCCCGGGATCAGCGAGTTCACGGTCATCGGGGTGTTGCCGCGCAATATCCACTTTCCTGGGAAAACACCCGCAGAGCCTGGCGAAAGAGAGATCGCGTTAAAGCCGGTGCAGTCATTGACTTCCACGATATTGGGGTTCGTTGCGTTGGTTTTCGTCTGAACGCCAAGGGTTGAGACATTTGGCATGCGTCCGCTGGTGTCACGGCAATTACGGAACGAGAACAATCCGCCGCCGATTGTGCCGGAGGAATTGTTGGCGGATGCCAGAATACCGGCATAGTTCGGATTTTCGCAGTCAAATTCGCAATCCACGAAATTGGTCGCCGCTTGCACTCCGATCCCTGATCCATAGGACTGGATACCAGCGACCGGTCCAACAACGAACCGGACCCGTTCGAAGTTGACGGCATAGTCGCGGTTTATATCGCCGTCGCTGTCAGGGCTCTGGAAGCCATGCACAAAATCTGTGTGCCATGCGTAGCGGGCAGGACCGGCTCCGTTCAGCGCGGTGTTGCGGATGGTCAGGTCATATGCGCCGGTGTTGGCCTGTCCCTCAATCAGGGCTCTGTCAGCACCGGGCGAGTGTTCAAACACGACGCCACTACGCTCGCGCCCGCCCAGATAAACCCAGTCTGGCACATGCTCGCTGACGCCAAGATAGGGCGCACTTGCGGGATCAAAGACCAGTGCGATCCGGTGTAGCGGGTTCGCGCGAAGACAGACCGGCAGCTGAGAGGGATTGGATTGGTTTTCAAGCGGTCCGCCATCATACAGGCTTTCCAGAGCTGTTCTGATTGATGTGAGGGATCGTCCCGCGCCGACCTGAATGACTTCCTCGAAATCGTCAGCCCAGTGGCGATCCCTGTAAGCCGAACGCGTTGTGACGTTGGTGCGATTGATCCTGCCGATTTCCGGAGCGCCAAACTGCCTGACGGCAGGGCCAGCCTCAATCGCGGCAGCATTCAGTTTTATGAACCCCTGTATCCCCGAAAATTGTTGGGAATTGAGGGGGTTTGAGGAGGTTAACAGAATGCGTTCGGGCAGATTGGCGTAGTCGGGATCGCGCAAGATGAATCCGGCGACCTCACGACCGAGAGTTTCGTCCCAAACGTGCATCCGAAACAGATCGGTGTCCGTTTCGACCAGCGAAATCCGGTAGTCGCGGCGCTTCGCATTAAACAGGACCAATTCGCTCGTGATCGCATCCAGATAGGGGTCAAGGGCGCTTGCAGTCTGATCGAAGGGGTCGCTGCTCGAAGGTGTTGGTGTTGGTGTTGGTGTTGGTGTTGGTGTTGGTGTTGGTGTTGGTGTTGGTGTAGGCGTGGGCGTGGGGCTCGGCGTTGGTATCGGAGTGCCGGTCGAAGGAGGAGGTGCGGAATCACCCCCCCCCCCACATGACGTTACGGCAAGCGCGCTCGCGCCCGCGACAAAAGTGCGACGAGAAATGGACATTGTGCGACCCTGATATCTTCAGACAATTCAGGGGTTAGCATCCGCAGACCGCCGCTATTGTATAAAACCGTCGTGCACCGCATTTAACCTGGTGGTAGGTGACAGTGTCTAGCCGCCTACGGTCACAGCAACCGTCACGCATGGAGTGCCGGGGGCGGTGCCAAATGCGAGCGACGAAGGCTTTTGCCGGGAAGGCCCAGTATAGGGACAGGCACGCTTCAGGGCCTTTCCAGAATTAGGGCCAGCCACGCGCGATGCGTCACCGGCCCTGATTTCAGTTTGAAACCCGCGCCCCTCAAAACCCGATCGCAAAACCGGCCTGCGCGATCACATCGCCTTCGCCGGTATTGCCCGCGACACCGGCGGTGAAGGCCAGATTCTCGTTCGCGCGGCTCGACAGGGTCAGCGCATAACCCTGCTCGCCGCCATAGGTCGCGACATTGCCCGCGAGCACAAAGCTCTTGTCAGGCATCGCCAAAGCACTGCCCAAAGCCGCCGCCGCAGCGATCCCGCCACGTGCGCGCTGATCCACTTCGTCCAGGCGGAACTCGACGCCGGTCAGCCGCCCGTCCAGCGCCGTGACGCTGGAGGCGAGCGTGTTGAACTGCGCCTCGCTCACCTGCGCCAGCGCGTTCACCGATACGCGCATATTGGCGACCGATGCCGCGGTGGCGACTTGTTGACGGCCCAGCGTGCCGTTCTGGTCGATGGTGACGACGTCCACCGGACCTTGCTGTGCCAGAGTGGAGGCTTCGATATCGCCGATCCGCACCGCGCTGCCCGTGCCGCCGATGGCGACCTGATTGGCGGCGGTTGTCATCGCGCCGGTGCCGATGGCGGTGGCGCCTTGCTGATTGGCCTCTGCGCGCGAGCCGATGGCGGTGGAATCAACCCCGCGCGCCCGCGTGCTGAAGCCGATGGCGGTCGCCTGCACATTGACCGCCTGCGCGCCATTGCCGATGGCTGTCGCAAAATCGACCGGGGCAAAGCTGGAATAGCCAAGCGCCGTTGAGAACCGCCCGCGCGATTGGGCAAACGCACCAAAGGCAAGCGCACCTACGCCCGTCGCGCCTGCACCCGAGCCGACAGCGGTGGACTGCACGCCCACAGCCAGTGTCCCCGCACCCAGAGCGGTGGTGTTGAGCCCGGAAGAAAACGCATCCGCACCAACAGACGTGGTCTGCGTGCCAAGGGCCTGCGCGCCGCGACGCTCGTCGGTCTCGTCATTCCCGTCACCGCCGATCGCGACTGATGCAATGCCGGTTGCCTCGGCACGATAACCAAATGCGCTCGCCTGTTCCTGAGTGGCTCTTGCGCCGACGCCATTGGCAGTTGCGAACAAACCGGTTGCCTCAGATAGAGATCCTGTAGCGGTGGCAAATTCAGCGGTAGCGTTTGCGCCTGTTCCAATCGCAGTGGAACGCTCCCCCGCAGATTGGCTGTTCGTGCCAACAGCAATCGATCCCACATTGGTTGCAATGGAGCTTGTGCCCACTGCGATACCAGATTCGCCTGTGACAAGAGCCTGATCGCCAATGGCAGTCGAAGCGAACGATTGCGCCCGCGCGAAGCGACCGAATGCAGCTGCGCTTTGCGCTATCGCCTCGGAGGATTGGCCGAACGCCGTAGCAAGACCAATCGCGGTGCTCGCCGGTCCAACGGCCACACCGCCAAATTCGGCTGTGCTGCTACCACCAATTGCCAAAGATCCGCCACCCGTCGCGCTTGCATTGCCGCCGATCGCGATGTCGTTGTTGTTATCGGCAAGAGCAGACCTGCCCAGAGCGATGGAAGCTCCGCCGGATGCGGACGAAGCCTCTCCTATCGCGATATTGTCGAAGCCATCAACCACCGCCGGCGCGCCATCGGAATTGATCGCGATGTAGGGATTGCCTCCGCTGGTTACGTTGGCAATGGCGCTGTTAAGTTGTTGGACATTCACCGCATCCGCATTTTGAACGCCGGCGGCTAGATTGACGATACGGCGCTGATTGGTTGAGGAGCCGACCGAGACGGTGTTCGCCGCATCGGCGACCGAGCGGGTGCCGATAGCCACGGCGTTCTCGCCTGAGACCCGCGTCGATCTTCCGATGCCCACCGCCCCTTGGGCAAAGGCCGATGCGTCAAAGCCGATGCCAACGGCGTCGTCAAAGGCCGCGCTCGCGAATGCTCCAATTGCTGTGGAGTTTTCACCGTTCGCGCTGGCGCCCGAGCCTACTGCCGAGGCATTTTCGGCAAATGCGTTTGCTTCAGTTCCGATTGCGAGCGTTTCAAAGGCGCGCGCTGATGCGCGGCCACCGACGGCCACTGATTTGTCGCCCACTGAAAGGGAGTTTGTTCCTATTGCGGTCCCTTCAACTCCCTGTGCCTGCGCATCAGTGCCAAAGGCCACACTGGCGGCACCTTCTACCCGAGCACGCGTGCCGACAGCCGTCGTTCTGCCCAACCCGGCGCTTGCGCCAGCGCCCACTGCGAGCGCATCTTCGCCCCCGGCAGTCGTCGCTCCACCAGTCGCGCTCGTCGCGAAGAAGGGGTTTCCGCTCGTCGTCACATTCGTAATTGCCGAATTGAGTTGGCCAACGGTCGCGGCATTATCATCCTCAGTACCGTCCGCGATGTTCACAAGTCGGCGTTTGTTCGTGTCGCTGCCGAACGAGACGACATTTGCCTCATTCGCTCTTGAGCCGCTCCCGATCGCAACGGCATCGAAGCCAAATGATGTCGCATTTTCACCGATGGCGACGCCGCGAGGGAAGTTCGCCAGAGTGTTGGAACCGATCGCAATACTCCCATCTCCCTGCGCATCGGAGGAAATGCCGAGCGCAATCGCGTCGGTTCCAGTTGCGCTTGCCGCCGCGCCAGTCGAATTGACCGCGAGAAATGGATTGGCAGCACCTGCAACGGCGGTGTTGAGCTGGTCAAGGTTCACGGCGTCATTGCCTTGCGTGCCTGCCGCGACGTTGGTGATCTGGCGTGTCAGGCCGCTTTCCGCATTGCCAACCGATACGCTGTTGTCGCGGGGCGCGCGGGACGCTCTGCCAAGCGCAACCGAGTTCAGGCCAAACGCGTTTGCTCCATCACCCAGCGCCGTGGCGCCCGCGCGTTGTGCCAAGGCGCCTCTACCCACTGCCACTGTCGCTTCGCCTGTGGCCGCCGACGTGGCACCGACAGAGACCGTGTTGTCTAGCGATGCGTCGCTGTCCCAGCCAATTGCAACCGAGTTGAAGCCTGCTTCGCCAAAAGCGCCCAAGACGACGCCACCGTCTGTGGCTGCGGCCGATGTTCCGACCGCGATTGCATTGAAATCGGTTCCGGTGGCGTTGCCTCCAATTGCGATAGAGTTTGATCCAAGCGCGGATGCGCCTGTGCCAAGTGCGACGGCGTTGCTGTCAAAAGCCCTTGAATCGGCGCCGACGGCAATCATGCCCGACGTTCCTGTGGCGATGGGATTGCGGGCCTCCGCGCGGTTGCCGATCGCGATAGCGCCGGCTTCACCAGCGATCCCGTCCTTGCCCAAAGCCACCGCGCCCATCGCGGTTGCGCGGGCTGCGTGGCCTATCGCCGTTGCATCGGGATCGGTTGCCTGCGCGAGGCGGCCCACCGCGACAGTGCGATCCCCCTCGGCGAGCGAGTCGCTGCCTATTGCGGTTGCAAACTGGCCGCTGGCAACCGCGCCGACCCCGCAGGCCAGACTGGAATCGTCATCGGCAGAGTTTGCCCCGCCATCATTATCCGTGGTTGCATCAGCAACGCCGTCATTATCGCGGTCCAATAGGCAATCATCGGCGCGCGCCTGGCTGGGCGATATCAAAGCGGCTATCGCGGTGGAGCCGAGCAGCAGAGCCGAGGTAAAGCGAAGGGTGGATTTCATGGCAACAAGTCCCCTGTTTGCGGGGCGTTATGATCCATCCGCCGGCGAAATGCCGGTCTCTGCGCCCCTGATTACGTCAAGTAGCGTAGTCCAAGGCTGGCCTGAGGTGCCATTGGTTTTTGGTTGCAATAATAAGACATTACTGGCCTGTGTCCGCGCTGCATCGAATTGTATAAAACCGACACTATCGACTTGAGCCGACCCTCATCTATCCACGCATCACGCCGCCTTCATCGCCGCCAGATCGGGGCGTGTGGCAATCGCGTTGGCGGTGAATTCGCGGGCGTCCTGTGCCACTTGCTTGCCCAGATGCCAGTCGAGGATTTGCATATCCTCCGGGATTGGCGGCACCAGCAGCGCATCGGCCTGCGCGAGGCTCGCCTCCACGCTGCCTTCGCTCGCGACCACCATGGATCGGGACATGATCTCCACCAGACTGGGAAAGGCGCGTTCGGGCTTTCGCCGCAGCATGATGTCGCGCGCCAGTTGGCCGGGGCTGCGTACGTCGCCATATTTTGCATCAATCCTCCATTCCGCCCCTGCATCCGCGCGCAGGGCGACGACCACGTTGGGCCCCGCCTTCACCTCGCGCATGATCGCGACCGGAATATTGTCCAGCACACCGCCATCGACCAGAATGTCGCCATCATCCGTGATCAGCGGCGGCAGGATCGTGGGCAGGGACCCCGATGCGCGCACCGCCTCCCACAACGGCCCGCGCGCGTGCACAAAGATGCCGCTGGTCGAAAGGTTCGTGGACACGGCAAAGTAATTGTAGGGCAGATCCACAATGTCCTGCATCCCGTATCGCATCTGCAATTGTTCATCGAAGATGCGCGGATCAAGGAAGGAGTGCACCGGGATCGTCATCTTCTTCATCGCCTTGTTGGCAATGAACATCTCGTGCATCTGCGCCAGAGCGTCCTCTGCCGACAGCCCGAGTGCCAAGGCCCCGCCCATCGCCGCGCCCGCGCTGGTGCCGCCGAAATAGTCGATCGGTATGCCGTTTTCGATCAGCGCCTGCATCACGCCGATATGCGCGCAGCCCAGCGCGCCGCCACCCGCCAGCACAACCCCGTTCGCCTTGCCCGCCAGAAACCGCGCCACCCGCTCCAATGAGGCATCTGTCTCCAGCGCGACATGGTGGTGCAGCTTTACATCGCGCTGATCCAGCCAGCGCAATGTGCCGGTGATCGGCTGCGCGTCGCTCTCTCGCCACAGCATCAGCATCCGGTTGGCGCGCGGGAACAGGGGCAGGGCGTAGGTTTCGAGTTCGGAGAGCCCGGTGTCGCTATCGACCAATCGAGCCACCAACAGCACATCATCGGAATTGCGCGCGATGGCGCGGTTCCAGGCCTCACCATTCGCGGGATCGTCACTGGCGCGCAGCAATATCCGCCCCGCGCTCGCCTCCAACTGCGCAACCCATTCACCAAAGCGCGCATCGTCAGGCGACAGCCCCGCTGGCATATCCGCACGGCCCACCAGCCGCGGCGCATCATATTTGGAAAGCGCGGTGCACAGCCGCTCTGCCAGCCCGTCTGGCAAAGGTGCAGAGCCCGCAGGCAGCAGCGCGATCACCCGGCCCGGCTTTGCCTCCAGCGCTTGAGCAGAACCCGTGACGCGGGCGAGCCTGCGCGCGACCGTGGCAAGGATAGTCTCGGTGATCTCGTGATGCTGCGCGACGACCGCGTCATAGGCCTCCCGCGTCAGGACATAGACCGCACTGTCACGCGTGGCGCGCACATCTGCGGTGCGCGTCCCGCCCGAGAAAAAGGCGAGTTCGCCGACCGGCTCTCCCGCTTCGATTTCAGCGACCACTCGCCCGTCGGGCAATTGCACGTGAAAGCGGCCCGCACTCACCAGATAGAGCGCATCCGCCTCATCCCCGTACCGCACCAGCACATCACCGCCTTTGACGCGGCGTTTCTCGGCTGCGTCCTCCAGCGCGGAGAGCGCCGCCGGGCTCAGGCTGGCAAAGGCTTCCACCGCCGAAAACTGCTGTGGCATTCGTGCATCCCCCCTCCTGGCTCGCCATGGTGGTCATCTAAGCAAGCGGGAGCATGTTTGGGAAGAGTGATGGCGCAATGCAGGTTTATCAAGGCGGAGGCTTGATCGGGTTGAGACCGGCCAAGCCTTCGCCTTCGATCACCGCCCGCGCCCGGACCCATGAGCCATGCAGCCAGTCCTGTTGTGCTCTTGTATCGGCGGGCACGATCACCGGCATGGCTGTGGCTCCGGCTGACTTTGCGGCTCCGGCTGCCCCTTGCGTCAGGATAGCGAATGCGGGGATGTCTTCGTCCTTCCACACCGCCGCCATTGCGAAGATGGATTGGTCCGACGCCGATTGTGTCTCAGGCGCGAACCAGTGTTTTAGCCGCCGCCCTTCATAGTCGGTCCCTTCGCCCCACAGCATCACGCAGGTCGCGGGGACAAGGCAGCGAAACTCGCTGTTGCGCAAATTGCCGATCCAGAACGGGCTGTCTGGATTGCGAACCGTTGCGATGCGGCGTGCTGGATCATGCGCGGCGGGTGGAGGCAGCACGCCCCACAGGCGCGGTGCCATGCGTGGTTGCAAGGTGCCACCCGGAGGACGCGGCCCTGAAATATACTCTCGCCCGGCGGTGATGATCGGCGCGAATTTGCCCGGTGCGACATAGCCGCCCGCCCACGGATCATCGCCAGCGCGCGCTCCGAAATGGTCGGCAATGGCGGCGGCAGGCGCATCAAGGCGGTAGAGTGTGGTCACGCCCGGCAGCGCCTAAGGCATGACGCGCGCTTTCGTCCAGTTATCGCAGCCTATTGCGCGGGGTTCACCCGCATCCGGTATGTCAGTGTAAAGCTCGGCTGCACACCGCCCGATGCGGGTGCCATCACGCCTTCGGGTTCGACCCTGATGCCCGTCACCACATCGTCAAATGTGCCGCCCGGCGAGTAATCAAACGGCCCGCTAGCCCCTGTGGCGCTGGTGTAGCTGACCATGCTTGCCGGATCGAACGGGTCCAGCCCGCTGGGCGTTGCCCCTTCGGCAAAGGTGACGGAGAACGGCGTTGCAAACTCCATTTCCGGCGGCAGGGTATCGAGCACGCCGACACTGTCCAGATCCACCGGACCGGGGCCGACATTGCGCACGGTGATCGTGTATTCGACCACCGCGCCGGGGATCCGCTTTGGATTGGCAGAGCCGGTCGGGTCGGAGATCACGGTGGAGCTCTTCTCCACTTCCAGCAAAGCCACCGGCAGCAGGGTGTTGGTGACGATGCAGGTGATCACATCGCCTATCTGCGGGACCAGATCGACCCGCCTTGTGCCTGTCGGCAGCGTGGTGGAGGACGTGGGATTGGCGTTGGTGCACACCGTCTCTTCATCATACAGTCGGAAATCGGTGGTGCCGCGCGCCAGCTCCACCACGCGGATGGAACTGCCCGGTGTCACCTGCACCAGCCCGGTCGTATCGACGCCAAAGGTGGCGCCGGTGCCGGTCGTATCGACTTGCACCACGTTGAAGTTGCCTGTCCGGTCGCGGATGCGCAACCGGAACTGGTCGGTGTCGGCATTGCGCCCGTCCGTGCCCAGCCGCTTTGTCAGGCTGATATGCGGGCGCGGCGTGTTGACGAAGATGCAGGCGATGGAATCGCTGAATTGCAGCGCGCCAAAATCGTAGCTGGTCGTCTCCAGATCAACAGGCAGCGGCGTGGTGGAGGCGGTGTTGGTGTTGGTGCAGGTCAGACGCGCCTGATATTGCGAAAGCGCACTGGCGCTTCCTGCCGCGATGCCCTCTGTCAGCGTCACCGGAATGCCCGAAGCGGTCGACAGGACCACGGCTGGAAACGGGCCAAGGCCGCCGCCCGTCGTGGTGCCTGCCGCCAATGGCGTGCCGGAGGAGGAGGACTCAATCGCAAAGTCGAACTGGTCGCTGGCGTCGATCCGCGTCCCCTCGATCCGCTTTGATATGCTGATGCTGGCAAAACGGACGGCAAACATGATCCCCTGAAGGCCCGATCCGCGCATCGTCGCGGTGACGGTGGAGGGCGTGTTCGACCCGACGATAAACGCGCCAACCCGCCCGCCTTGCCCGCCGCCCGAAGACCGGAAGGTGCCTGTGCCAACGCCCGTGTTGACCGGCATTTGTGATCCGCTGATCGGAGGCACCGCGTCCAGCACTTCCCACGGCGTTCCGTTGGTGGTGTATTCCAGAAATTCCGAGCCATCGGTCGATTCCGCATCCGCCACCACAAATGCAAAGGTCGTGACCGAGGCAACGCCGGGCGGCGGCACGATCTGGATGTTGGTGAAGTTGAACGTCACCGTTGATCCGGAATTGTTCATATACAGGATCGGGCGGCCCGGAATGCCCAGAAAGGCGCTGTTGCCGACAGCTGCACCAAACCAGCTGGGGGCCGGGCGCGCGGTCGCTCCATTGGCTGCGGATGACGTAGTGCGCAGATTAAAGCGGATTTGCGATCCGTCGCTCAAACCGATGGCAAAATTCTGCCCCGCACCGCTGCGCGCCTGGGTGTCGTTGTATCCGGCAAGGTCGAACCAGCAATAGGTCTGCCACGATGGCGGGGCCGTGCCGGGAGAAGTCGCGGCGTTACAATCCTGCGCCTGCGCGGCAGAGGGGATCGCGACGCAAAGCAGCGCCGCCGCCAAAGCGAACGCCCACCTCCACAATCGTGCGCAGCCGAACCGCGGCATGCCATCGCTTCCCCAAACCTGCGTAATTACGCGGGCCTTGCGCCAAACACGGTTATCGCCGCGTTAAGAAAGCCGCGCGCGATACATGATTTTGCAAGGAGGGGGTGGGCATGGGCGGGCCTTTCACACCGAAACAGTCCGGGCAGCGGCGAACCACCCGGACCGTTTCTTAGACAAAAGTCGATAAATTTCAGTCTTCGCCGACGCCCGCAGGTGCGCCTGCCATCAGCTGATCGGGGAAGTAGTGCGCAGGTTTGTTCCCGACAGCCGCACCCCCTTGCAGCATCGCCTGCATTCCCGGCGTGAAGAAGGTGTAGGGAAACTGCATTTCGCGCTCACTCACTGCATCCAGCCGGTCCAGCAATTCTGCCGGGATATCAAAGTCGAGCGCTCCCAGATTGTCCCGCATCTGGCTGACTTTGGTCGCGCCGATCAGCACACTGGCCACGCCCGGACGGTTCGCCACCCAGTTCACCGCGACCTGCGCCATGGAACGATCAAGCTCGCCAGCAACCTTTTCCAGCTCGGCGACAATTGCCCAGTTGCGATCAGTGAACTTCTCGAACGCCGCATTTCCAGAGCCAGCAGTGACGGCAAGCCGCCCTTCGCCCGACTGACCGCCCTCACTGGGGCGGTATTTGCCCGACAACATGCCCGATACCAGCGGGCTCCACACCATGATCCCCATGCCCTGTTGCGTTACAAGATCAGTGAATTCATTCTCGATATTGCGTTCTGCCAGACTGTATTCGAGTTGCAGCGCTGCCAGCTTTTCATATCCGCGCATCTCGGCGATCGTCTGAGCGCGCGCGGCATACCAGGCGGGTGTATCGGACAGGCCGACATGGCGCACTTTGCCGCTGCGCACGAGGTCATCCATCGTCCGCATAACCTCTTCGGCCGGGGTCACGCGGTCCCATGTGTGCAGGATGTAAAGGTCGATATAGTCGGTGCCCAGCCGCTCCAGCGATCCTTCGACCGCGCGCATGATATTCTTGCGACCATTGCCGCCCGCATTGGGATTGAGGGCTTGCGCATTATAGCTGAACTTGGTGGCGATCACGGCCTTGTCGCGCATGCCGGCATCCTTGATATACCGGCCCAGCATCCGCTCTGAATTGCCATTGGTGTACATGTCGGCAGTGTCGAAAAAATTGCCGCCCGCTTCGGCATAGGCGTCAAAGATCTGGCGCGATGCGGCATCATCTGCGCCCCAGCCCCAATCATCGCCAAACGTCATCGTGCCCAGCGCCAGACGGCTGACTTTAAGGCCGGTGTTTCCAAGTGTGTAGTATTCCATCGGTCTGCTCCTTTGAATGCGGTGTTGTGCATTCTGAATAGGAGCAAGTGCGCCCGCACGCTTGCAGGTGTCTGCGCGTTTTTTGAATAATCCTGCTTTGGGCGGATATTCCGGCCCGCGACGCAAACGATCTAGACGGCCTGCGCGCGGTGTTGGCGCGGGGTCTTCCCGGTGAAGCGTTTGAACAGGCGGGTCAGATGGGCCTGATCGGAAAAGCCGCAGGCGATTGCGATATCGCTGAGCGGGCGGGCCTCATCCGTGAGAAAGGCCAGCGCCTGCTCAACCCGGTATCGCATCAGGAACTGGTGCGGACTGTCGCCAATGGTCTTGCGGAACTGGCGCGAGAAATGCGCTTCGGAAAGGCCTGCGGCAGCCGCCAGATCGGAAATTGCGATGTTCTGGCCAAATTTGTAAGCGACAAAATCAAGCACACGTTTGTAATGGCCCGGCGTAAAGCTGCGGGAGAACTCCGCCTCCTTCGCCGCGTTCTCGCCATAGCGTTCGAGCAGCTTGACGGTCAGCACCCGCGCAAGCGATTCATACATCACTTCCGAGCCCGAACTGCGGGTTTGCAGCGCGTTGAGCAGCATTTGCGCGGCCGATGTGAGGTCGGGGTCATGTTCGTGCGGTACGCTGCACAATTGGCGCTGGGTGAGCAATTGGCCCAACTCACGCTCGGCAAAGCGGTTCAGTTGCTCCGGATCGATTGTGATCACGATGACCTTCGACTGTTCGGTCCAGCGCCAGCCGCTTTCGATCCCGGCGGGAGTAACGACGATTTCATCGCGGGCGTAAGAATACTCGAACAATTGCCCGTCGCGCCAGTTCTGGATGTGCATCGGCTGGTCACGCAGGTTGACCAGGATGTGATGCTGATCAAAGACTGCACTCGGCATCTCGGCTGCTGCCGCTTCGAAGAACTCCAGATGGATCAGATCGGATGCGCGCGGGCGGATGACATCCGTACTGCGCACCAGCGGATCGGAGGGGTAGATGTCTTGATAACGGGCCATGACTGCGTGATATCATAACCCGCCTCAGGCCCGCGCGTTCCAGCGGTAAGGCGGCGTATCGCAATATTCCCGCACTGCCTGTAACCAACCGCCGCCAAACCGCGTACAGCGTGCGACAGGAAACCATTCTCAGGGGCTAAACCAATGGAAATCACTCTCAAACGCACTGCCGGAATTATGGCCGCGCTGCTTGTTCTCGCGGCGGTTACGCAGGCGATCTACACCGTGCTGTATATCGGTGAGGTCGATATCAACCGAAAATTCCTCTGGAGCATCGAGGCGGTGTTGTTCACCGCGCTCACCGCCTTTGCAGGGGCAGCGATGATGCAAGCCAAGCGGTATGCGCTGGGCTGGGCGGCGATTGTCTTCGCTTCGGCGCTTAACGTGGTGCAGGTTGGCGTGGGCCTTGTGATGTTCGCCCCGTTTCGCGAAGTGGCGCAGGCCGTGCCCGAAGCCGCTCCGGCAGCGGGCGCTATCGTGGCGTTTTCGTTCTTCGTCTACAACGCGGCCAAGGCGCTGCTGGGCCTTGCCGCGCTGGTGTTTGGCATGGCGGCACTAACGAGAGCGGGGGCTCGCGGGGCCAAGGCGTTGGGCGGGCTGACCGCTCTGGTTGGTGTGATCGCGATGACTGCAAACGCATTGTCGATGGCGCTGGGCCGCGATTTCTCGGGCGAACTGCCGCTGGCAGGCGGGTCTGGCGTGCTGGCGACTGTCTTGCTGGCGCTGGTCCTGACAGGCGCGGCTGGCGAGGAATAGGCGCACACCGGATCAGGCGGGCTGGACTGACCGCGCGTGTGCTTTCTCTCCCACCACACGCCGCAGCCAGTCCTGTCCCCACATTGTCAGCACAATCGAGCCGACAATCACGCCTCCGCGAATGGCGTTGCCCAATTGGCCGCCCATCGCATTCTCGCCTAGCGCAAACAGGGTCCATGCGCTGTTGAGCCCCGCGTGGAGGAAAATGGCGGGCCACAGGTTAAAGCCCCACTTCCAAAAGACCCACCCGAACCAGACCCCGCCAAAGGCTGTGATGGCGGCAATGCCAAGGCTCTCCTCTAGTCCGTCGCCCTGATACATGTGGAACGCGCCGAAAAAGAGCGAGGGCAGCAGCGCCGCGACAAGGAACGGCCAGCGAAAATGCATCATCAGCACGCCAATGGCGATGCCGCGATAGCTCACTTCCTCAAAGACCGGGAATATGATCCCGCCAAACGCGATGGCCTGCGCTCCGGCCTCATCCGATAGCCCGCTTGCCATCCATGCGATGGCGTATGCCGGGATGAATAGAATGGCTGCAAAGATCGTGGCGGCGGCAATGGGTTTTGCGAGGCCCACCGCGCTCCATTGCTGTGCCCAGCCAGCGCCGCCGATCAACCAGAAACTGAGGGCGATCACGATGAGATCGAGCGTGTTGAGCACCAGCGGCCAGCCATAGCGGAAGCCGTCAAACCACGCATCTGCGCCCACCGCGCGCATGACGTCGCCATCGATATTGAAGAACAGCATCGCCAGCACAAGCGCGGCAAGAGCGAAAGGCCATGGGCGCGGCGGGACTGCGGGGGTGGCTGACATATGCTCAGACATCTGAAATGTATCATGCAAACCGGGCGGATGCGTCAAGGCGGTTAATCAGGCCGCTATTGCACTGGACTCAAAGGCTGACCGCGCGTACCTCTACGTCATCCCCGGGGAGCGAGCTTTTCGCTGAGAGGGACGGAGTTAAGCGCCCGTTCGACCCGTTGAACCTGAACCGGCTGTTTGGATGCCGCCGAAAAGTGGGAACCGGTTTTCGGCTCTTCGGCTATCCAAACTTTTAGTAATAACGGCGGAGGGAGTGGGCGGCGCCTTTTACGAAGACAGCGCCCGAAGTCCGCGCTCCGCCCCCAATGGAGAGACTTCGCATGGCCGACATCAACAGCCCCGTAGAAATTGGCGTAACCACCGGACCCATTCGTGGCAGCCGCAAGGTGCATGTGGGCGCACGCACCGGATCAGGTGTACAGGTCGCCATGCGCGAGATTGACCTTGAGGACGGCGAGCCCAGCGTGCGGGTTTATGACACGTCCGGCCCCTACACCGACACCAATGTTGCGATCGACATCAATGCCGGCCTTGAACAAAAGCGCCGTGAATGGATCATGGCGCGCGGCGATGTCGAGGAATACGACGCGCGCGAGGTAAAGCCGGAGGATAACGGCCAGCTTGGGCCGGATCGCAGCGGCGGCGTGCCCCAGTTCCCCAATACAATCAAACGCCCGCTTCGCGCCAAGGCAGGGCACAACGTCACGCAGATGCACTATGCCCGCAAAGGTATCATCACGCCCGAGATGGAATACGTCGCCGAGCGCGAGAACCTTGGCCGCGAAATCGCCGCCGATTACGTGCGCGATGGCGAAAGCTGGGGCGCGGAAATCCCCGATGTGATCACACCCGAATTCGTCCGCGACGAGGTTGCTCGTGGCCGCGCGATCATCCCGAACAACATCAACCACCCCGAAACCGAGCCGATGGCGATCGGGCGCAATTTCCTGGTCAAGATCAACGCCAATATCGGCAACAGCGCGGTCGCATCCGATGTCGCCACGGAAGTCGACAAGATGGTGTGGGCGACGCGTTGGGGCGCGGATACGATCATGGACCTTTCCACGGGCCGCAACATCCACGACACCCGCGAATGGATCATCCGCAACTCCGCTGTGCCAGTGGGCACCGTGCCGATCTATCAGGCGCTCGAAAAGGTCGGCGGCGTTGCCGAGGATCTCACCTGGGACATCTTCCGCGACACTTTGATCGAGCAAGCCGAACAGGGCGTTGACTATTTCACCATCCATGCGGGCGTGCGCCTGCCATTCGTGCCGATGGCGGCCAAGCGTGTTACCGGAATCGTTTCACGCGGTGGCAGCATCATGGCGAAATGGTGCCTTGCGCATCACAAGGAGAGCTTCCTCTACGAGCACTTCGACGAGATCAGCGAGATCTGCGCAGCCTATGACATCGCCTATTCGCTCGGCGACGGCCTGCGCCCCGGCTCCATCGCCGACGCCAATGACGAAGCGCAATTTGCCGAACTCTACACGCTGGGCGAGCTGACCAAGCGCGCCTGGGCGCAGGACGTGCAGGTCATGATCGAAGGGCCGGGCCATGTGCCCATGCACAAGATCAAGGAGAACATGACCAAGCAGCTGGAGGCCTGCGGCGAGGCTCCGTTCTACACGCTCGGGCCGCTCGTCACCGATATTGCGCCGGGATACGACCACATCACCAGCGGCATCGGCGCAGCACAGATCGGTTGGTACGGCACAGCGATGCTCTGCTACGTCACGCCCAAGGAGCACCTCGGCCTGCCCGACCGCGACGATGTGAAGGTCGGCGTGGTGACCTACAAGCTCGCCGCCCACGCGGCTGACCTTGCGAAGGGCCACCCAGCCGCGCAAGTCCGCGACGATGCGCTGTCAAAAGCGCGCTTCGAATTCCGCTGGCGCGATCAGTTCAACCTCAGCCTCGACCCCGAAACTGCCGAGCAATATCATGACCAGACGCTGCCCGCAGAAGGCGCAAAGACCGCGCATTTCTGCTCCATGTGCGGGCCGAAATTCTGCTCGATGAAGATCAGCCAGGAAGTGCGCGAATTCGCCGCCAAGCAGAATCAGGATCCCGACAGCTTCCTCGCCAGCGAAAAGCTCAAGGGCGAAAATACACCCGAAGAGAGAGCGCAAAACGAAGCAGGGATGGAGGAGATGTCCAAGCTGTATAAGGACAAGGGCGAGAAGCTGTACCTGCCCGAAGACGAGGTGAAGTGATGCGCGCCATCCGGCTTGCGGTTGGCCTTATCGCCGCTGCCACCGTGAGTATGCCCTCAAGTATGCCCGCCAACGCAGAAGGGCAAAGCGCTCAAGGCGAGCCCGAATACCGTGCGCTGGAGGGGAGCGACTTTCCCCTGTCCGAAGCGGTGCAGGTGGGCGACATCCTGTATCTCTCGGGCAAGCTGGGCACGGCAGCGGACGGCAGTGGCCTGGTGCCCGGCGGCATCGAACCCCAGGCCCGCCGGGCAATGGACCGCATCGGCGAGACCCTCGCCAAATACGATCTGACCCACGACGCCGTGTTCAAATGCACCGTCTGGCTCGCCGACATGAAAGACTTCGACGCCTTCAACGCTGTGTACAAAAGCTACTTCAAACCGGGGCGCTATCCAGCGAGGTCAGCAATGGCGGTGAAGGGACTGGCGCTTGGCGCGGCGGTTGAGGTGGAGTGTGTTGCGCATACGGGGATGGGGTGAGGCTCTTGCTCAGTAGGCTTGAGGGCGGAGTGCTCTTTTCCCTTCCCGCTCGTGCTGAGCCTGTCGAAGCACTGCACTTCTTCTTTAGTACTTTGCGAGAAATGAAGAGCAGCCGTTGGCCTTGGGCCAGCTATGAGTCCGAAAGACTCATAGCTAACTGAGTTTGGGTAGTGCACAAGTTGGCGGCGGAGCAGAGCTGTCGCCCCCGACAGTTTCATCGCCGCGACCGAACTGGTTGATGCGAGGAAAAGGGCCTGAAAGAGATGTCCAAACTCTATAAGGAAAAGAGTGACGAGCTCTATAGTCCAAAGGGTGATCAGATTACGGCGACTGACTGAACGTGCGCTTGAAAATGACTCAAAATGGACTCATTTTCAGACTATCGGTACGGAAGGGGAACATTCTCCTAAAAAGGAAGACTATGGGTTACTCGGCAAAAGCAATAGCAAACACGATGTTAGACATCGCTGAGGCGCATGGCGAAACACTTTCGCCGCTGAAGTTGCTCAAACTCGTATATATCGCCCATGGATGGCACCTTGGATTCACCAAAGAGCCGCTTGTCGAAGATGAGCTGGCGGAAGCATGGCAATATGGACCAGTTTTTCCTGGAATTTATCATGAATTCAAAAAGTTTGGCCGCTCACCGATACGGGGGCGAGCGACGGAAATCGAATTCCCAGATATTGGCTCGAACGGCGAAATCGACTTAAATCCAAGTGTTGCCACACCATGCGTCGAAAAGTCTGATGCGTTTGTGATGCAGCTACTCGAAAAGGTCTGGAGTCAGTATGGTCGGTATAGCGCGATCGCCCTTTCCAATCTGACTCACAAGGAACAGACCCCTTGGCATCGGAAACATTCGGATGCCGAGAATCTGCGAAATGTTGATATACCAAACGAAATGATCGAGGAGCATTACAGCGAGCTTGTGAATGCCAACCGCGTAAAGCGGGAGGCCAGCGGTGCCGCAAGATGACCTCGATGCTATTGGCAGCGATGTCACTGATACGCCAGAAGACAATTCCACCGCATTGGCAGAAGATAAGAAGCTCGAACTCGAGGCGATAAAGGAAA
Organism: Erythrobacter sp.; assembly: GCA_049647465.1. Taxonomy (GTDB): domain Bacteria; phylum Pseudomonadota; class Alphaproteobacteria; order Sphingomonadales; family Sphingomonadaceae; genus Erythrobacter. Next base: position 20,738 of record JBARXS010000060.1, on the reverse strand, counting down.
ATAATCGCGCTAGTGAAGCAAAAGCTGATAAGGAATTAGGGTATTTTGGCCGATTTTTTGGATCTCGCGAAAATGTGATATTCTACATCGTCTTTATTATAACGCTTTTTTCAATGTTCGTAACTATCGGAGCTTTCGCGCTGGCAAATACAGCTGCCGTTGAAGTTTTTAAGACAGCGATGTTCATGGGGTTCGGCTTTCTTGTAGGCCAGAAGGTCTCCTCTTGATCTTTGTTCGGGGCGACCCAACCGATTTGAGATTCTGCGCTTCGATTGATGTAATAACTCATTCTACATCTAGGTTTGCACTAAGTGCGGATTGGCTGTTATAACACCCGTATGAACAAGCCACTCAAAGTCACCAGAATAGGCAATTCCGCCGGGATCGTCCTGCCTAAGGAGGTGCTGGCGCGCCTTCGTGTGGGGGTTGGCGATGAGCTTTTTGTGTCCGAGGCGCCGGACGGTATTCGCTTGACCGCGACCGATCCCACCTTTGCTGAAAAGATGGAAGTGGCCGAGAGGATCATGCGTGAGGACCGCGAAATCCTGCGCGAACTGGCGAAGTAAGCCTGCTTGTCCATCCGTCTTGAGCCCGTCTGGATTGACGCGAAGATTGCGTCGGCCATCCATGATCGCCAGCTTGCCGAGCACGGCGGCCCATCCGGCGTGCGTGACGGCGGAGCGCTGGAAAGTGCACTCGCAAGGCCACGCAATCAGTGGGAATATGGCGAGGACGATCTGTGCTCGCTGGCCGCCGCCTACGCTTTCGGCGTCGCGCGCAACCATCCCTTCGCTGATGGTAACAAGCGAACGGCTTGGGTTCTGGCGCGCAGCTTTCTGGTTTTGAACACGGTTGATCTGAGTTTCGAACCACTTGATGCCCTGCGCACCGTGCAGTCGCTCGCCGCCGGTGAACTGTCCGAAGAAGAACTCGCCGACTGGTTTCGGGAGCATTGTGTCTGAGTGTTGCCGGACCCCGGAGTGGGTCCGCAGGTGGCTGGGGAGAGTGCGGCCCTAGATCCCCGCCTTCGCAGGGACACTGCGGTCGCTTCGCGCCCTTCGCGCTTTCCTACTCCGCCAAAATCTGCCTTATACTTGCGGATGACACGCACACCCGACACTTCCACCGACCCCACCACCACCACCGCCATCACCTCGCGCCCGGCCCGTCAGCGGCATGATGGCTGGACGCCTGCGCGGCAGGTTACCTTTCTCGAAGCGCTCGCTTCTACGCATTCGGTCGCGCAGGCTGCACGCGCTGCTGGCATGTCGCGGCAGTCGGCCTATGGCTTGCGCGCGCGGCTTAAGGGGGAGCCGTTTGATCTGGCGTGGACGGCGGCGCTGCGGTGCCGGTTTGATGCGCTCGCGGATGCTGCCATGGATCGCGCACTCAACGGCGTGGAGGTTGCACATCTGTACAAGGGGGAGGTTGTGGCGACCTCGCGCCGCTATGACGAGCGGTTGACCGTGGCGCTCTTGGCCATGCGCGACACATTTCGCGGCCCGCGCGTACTCTCCACTCACCGCGCGGCGGCCTATGACCCTGACGATTTTGGCCCCCTGCTGAAACGGATCGAGCAAGGCCCCGAGACATGGGACGAGCAGGCGCGGCTCGAATATGAAGAGCTGTATGCTGAGCAGGAGTGCGATGTGGAGTGCGGTGTGGAGTAGGGGGAGGAGTGCGATGTTGAGTACGGGGAGCAGGAAGATGCCGAGTGAAGCGCGGGATCGGCGCGCTTTTGCTCGCACGGTGTCAACTTTGCCCGAGAGCCGGAAACGCGCGGTATTCCGGGGGTTTCCGGCTCAAATGCGAAAGTGACAACCTGTCAATTGTGTCAACTTTACCGGGGGGATAGGCCGGGCTTGCGGGCGCGCGCCTAGCTGTTCTTCATGTTCTCCAGACCCTTGATCGCGCCGGGTTTGGTGGAGGGCTGGGAGGCGTTGGTTTTTACCTTTTCCTTCTTGGGCTTGCGGGCTTCGCGGTTCGATTTCTGTCCCTTGGACATCGTATTTTCCAATCTGGGCGGGATGCCCCGGCGCAAGCTTACGCGTGTTCGCGCCGCAAAGCGCGTTTATTCGGATGGGGTGCCGGGCGCTCAGCGTGACATCGCGGTCAAGACCCGGTCGAGCGATTGCAGGAACCGCGAACGGTCGGCCTTGCTGAACGGGGGCGGGCCGCCTCCGCTTGCTCCCAAGGGCCCGTCCATGCCGGCGCGCAGGTCTTCCATAATCGCGCGGGTCGCGATGGCGCTGCCGATGCTGGCGGCGCTGAATTCCTCGCCATTGTGTTTGAGCACCCGCGCGCCGGCTTTCAGACAGCGCTCGGCCAGCAGGATGTCTCCGGTGATGACCACCGACCGCGCATCGGCCTGTTCGGCGATCCAGTCATCCGCTGCGTCGAAGCCGTCATCGACCACGACGCGCTTGATCCTGGGGCTGTCGGGAATGCGAAAAGGAGAGTTGCTGACCACGCGCACGTGGACTTCGGGACGGGGAGCCTTGAACCGGTCCGCAACGCGGTACACCTCGTCCTTCACCGGGCAGGCATCGGCGTCAATCAGGATGGTGAGCGGGGCCATGGGAGAAGATGTGGGAGTGGTCATGGGGCGGGAGAGTAACGCGCGTATCACGCCTGAGCGAATGATAATTAGGTGTTTGCGCAAGTCTATGATACATGACACTTGCTAACGTCGGAAATTTGCGACGGATTTTGAAACTAGACGACCGCCGCTTGCCACGCCGCGCCCCTTCCAACGGGTTGCAAACTGGCCCCGGCGTAAACCTGACTACGAATTCCTTTCCTCTGAACGATGCGCACTCGCTTTGCAGTCATATGATTAGTCATATGGCTTCCGGGCACACCCCGCCGGGCACTCCGCCTGGAGGTAATTCCACGTTCTTGAAAGGAACGAAATATGAGCAAGACTGGCTCCGTGAAATTCTTCAACACCGACAAGGGTTATGGCTTTATCCAGCCCGACGACGGTTCCAACGACAGCTTCGTTCACATCAGCGCCGTACAGGCCGCTGGCATGCAGACGCTCGATAAAGAACAGCGCCTGAATTACGACGTTGAAATGGGCCGTAACGGCAAGGAAAGCGCCGTGAACCTGTCGGCTGCGGACTAATATCCGAAACTGTGTGCGCTGCGCCCTGAGCTCTTGAGGCTCTGCGCGGCGCACATTTCGCCCTTCCTTCCCTCCAGACGCGGCCCGAGGTGGCACGCAAAAGGCAATCCGCATGGCTCAGACTTTCGAATTTTACCAGGAACGCGCGGATGCCGCCGATGCAGCGGCGAAGAAGGCGACACTCGCCAATGTGCGAGAGCGCGAAGAGCGCGCGGCCAAGACATGGCGCGGGCTGGCAGAACAGGCTCGCAAAACTGCGGTAGACCGCGAAAAGGCGGTTGCCACGCGCAACGCCAAGCGTGAAGCCGAAGCCCAAGAAGCCGAAGCGCAGGAAGCCGAACTGAAGGCCCAGCAGGCCGAAGTGCAAGAGGCATCTTCCGCGCAATAGGCGCGCGCACACGGTCCGCATCCCGATCGGCTGAATGTTTCCTGCTCACGGCTTTTGTGCATTATCCTGTCGGATGAGCACACAGCAAAGCCCCGCCACAGCCCTGACCCCATCCTTCAATAGCGGCAACCGCTGGACGCCATCGCATCAGGCGGCGTTTCTGCGTGAACTCCCCGCGTCGCGCTCGGCTTCTGACGCCGCGCGCAGCGTCCCGATGACCCGGCAGTCTGCCCGTGGATTGCGCAGCTCGGGCCGGGTCTGCGGGTGCTCAGCTGGCCTGGGACGGATGCAGATTACTGTCAGACTGGTGCGCAAATTCATTGAAGAATTAGTCAATTGCTCCCATGTGAAGAGCAGACAAAACAGAACCGCGAGAGGAGAAACGCGCCATGTCCGACATGCAATTCCAGTTCAATTCCGACAGCTCCGTCATGGGGACCGAGAATGTGGCTGAGCGGATCGAGGAAATGGTGCGGCAAAAGGTTGCGCGGTTTGAAGATCGGCTGACCCGGCTTGAGGTGCATGTCTCTGACGAGAACGGCACAAAGGGCGGCGGCGATGACAAGACCTGCATGATCGAAGCGCGCCCGCGTGGTGGAAAACCGCTAGGCGTGACGGCGCATGCCGCGGAAGTGGACGATGCCGCGCGCAAGGCGGCGAACACTCTGGCAGAGCGTCTGGAACGGCATTTCGGCAAGGGCGAGAAGCACAAGCACGAGCCACGTCCTGACAAGGTGCTTTGAGTCCGGAGTAAACGGCGCGCCCCGATTATGGGGTGCGCAAACACTTACACCCCTTTGCGCCCGAATACCTTTGCGCGCAGGCTGCGCCCTGAAACGCTTACCTCTCCCGGATTGCTTTGGGCGGGATTGGTTGGTGCGGGCGGACTGATCGGGGCGATATTTGTAGCGGCGCCTTCGGAGGCTGCCTGTCCGAGATTAGCGTCTTCTGAGGCCACGTCTCCGGGGAATGATACCTCGTTGAAGGCTTCATTTTCGGGCTGTGCATCGGCGGATTCGGCCATGGCGCGCACTTCGACCCGGCCACCGATTGCCTCTGCCATGCGGCGTTTTTCCGCGATGATGGTGGCGGCATCAACCGGCAGGTTGACGGGGTCGAATTCGGATTCGCCCGGCATTTCCTGCCCACGCGATTTGGTGATGCGAGCCCGACTGACATAATCCTCGGACACGAATTCGCATGCGTCATGGCGCAAGGGAACGAGTTCATAAAGCGGGACGGGGTCGGCGGCTGAGGTTTGGTCGGAGCCGTCACTATCGCCATTAGTGGTCGCTTGATCATACGCCCAAGCGGCATCGCGATGGTGGACCCGCCATACCTCGCCGGCCCCGCTGCTTTCGGCTCCGGTGTCGTCGCCTTCATGGCCGAACGTGTCGCCATCGGGGATGACATAGCCGTTCTTCATTGTCGCAATGCGGCAAAATGTGAGCGCGGTCTGATAAGCGGCAGCCCAGGGCAGGGTGGTCGCAGGGATAAGGATTTCGCGGCCCAGCCAGTGGCGCGCGCCCAGAGTGCGCAGGCCGACTTTTACCGGTTCGCCCGGTTTTGCTTCGCCGGAGGCTCGCTCTTCGCTGAACAGGATCGGGCGGATGGTCAACGGGCTTGGAAACTCCATCGCGCCCGCAGGCCCGGCCATGATTTCGAACTTTTCGGGTTCGAGCAGCTGGTTCGACTGGGTCCAGTGGATCGCGCTGGGTGTGATGTGATCAATCGCGACGCGGGTCATCAATGCCAGCGTTTCGAGCCGTTTGTGAAAGGCTTCCTGAGTGGACCACGCCTGCGCCACGCCAAGCTCGCTGAACATCGCGGCGAACCTTGGATCCTCGTCCACGCCGCCCAATGCGCCGTGCGAAACCTCGATCAGGATATGGCTGCGTGCACGGGCCACACGCTGGCCCATCGAGGGGGAAAGGATGCCGGTAATGGCAGAGGCCAACGTGCCTGCGAACACATCTGCGGCGGGCGGGCTGGGCACATATTCAAAGGTGAGCATCAGATCTTCACCCCCGCCAAACAGGCGCAGGAAGGTGCCTGGCTTGTGCTCCGGCGTGTTGAAGGTCTCGCCCGTTTTCATCTGGATGATGCGCGCAACATCATTTGCGACATCGTCCAGCCCGCTAAAGCTGGTGTCGAGCAGCAGGCACGCCTGTATCCGGTTTGGGTATTGCATCCGTCTGTTTCCCGGTTTTCTACCGGTGGACGTTTATTCAGGACGGGTAAGAAAGCGGTTAATCCCGCGCCCCACTGTTTCAGAAAAGCCTATGGGAGGCTGGTTTATTACAGCGGCAAACCCGGCTGCGCCGATCCGACATCGTCCGAACCGGTAATGCCCAGATCGCGCAAGGTAGGCTCGATCTTCTTCTTCACGCCGAAGAACCCGGCCTTCGCATGGGGCCATGTTTCGCGGTTGAGATCGGGCAGGATGGTGGTGACGCGATTGTTGTCCATCATCGGAGCAACGTCCGGGAAAATGGCATCGCGGGTCCACCCGGTCGGCAGGTAAGGCAAGGCGACGTGATTGAGACCGGCTTCGGCGAGGATGTCGGGAAGACTATCGCCCGTGCCCCATTCGATCGCGGGGCAATCGAAGTCAGCGGCGGCTTCGGCCATGCCGCTGCGCACCGCATCGCTGACAAAGGTGCTTGCGTGGTCGGCGACCGTGCGGGGGGAACGCGCATGCGGGCGCGACGCGCCGATGACGAGCGCCGGGCTGGTTGGCAGGCTGAGCGGCGTGTGGTGCGCGGCCTCGTCATGCAGGATCAGCGCAAAGGGCTGGTCAAGCGCGTCGGCGGAGATCGGACCGGGCAGACTTAGCTTGCCGCGCACATGCTCTGTGTCCTCCTCAAGGGCGGGCGCATCCACGGCAAGGCCTTCAGCTGCCAGTGGGCCGTGCGGGTGGTTTGCGGTGTAGCGGGCAATATTGTCGGTCCGTGCCAGATAGGTTTTGCCCTTGGTATGGAGCCCGCCGACCCAGCGCCAGCTGAGCGTGTTGGAGGCGGCATCGCCATCAATCAGGTGGCGCAGGAAGAAATCGGCACCCAGCTGCCAATCGAGTTTGAGCGTGAAGATCCAGATGCTCGCAAACCACATGCGGGCGTGATTGTGGAGGTATCCGGTTTGCACCAGTTCCTGAGCCCAGTGATCGAACGCGGTGATCCCGGTGCGGCCTTCGACGGCTTCATCATAGGCTTTGCGCAGGCCCGCATTGGCGCAGGCCCGCTCAAATGCGGCATCGCGGTCTGCGCAATAGGCACGCCAGACGGAGGGGCGCTGTTCAAGATAGCCCTTGAAATAGACCCGCCAGAACACCTCGGCGATGAACTTTTCGGCAGCGGCGGGGCTGTGCTTGCCCAGCACTGTGTTGATCACTTCGGTCTCGCCAATCAGGCCCGCATGCAGCCATGGAGAGAGCTGCGAGACGTTTTGTCTCATCACCCCGTCATCATGGTTGCGATTGTTGGCATAGGCGCGTCCGGCACGCGGCAGGAATTCGGAAAGCCGGGCAAGTGCGGCGGTTCGGCTGGCGGTGAATTGCATGAAGGTGCAATGGAACACGGGGCTTGCGGTTCCCGCCAAACGCTCTCGCGAATATGCGGAAAGGGCATTGGACCGGTGGTGCGCCCGGCGCGATGTGCTCCTTGGCTAAGGGACACAATGCACCGGGCGCAGCCTGCTTCAACGGTTGGGACGTTGACGGTCGCGGCGCTGTCTTGCGATGTTGGCGCTGGCGCGGTCCTGTTTGCGTTCAAGCCGGACCCGCTCTCTGGCATTGAGGCCTTGCCCATCGGCGATGCTGCGGTCCTCAAAGCGGTTGATGTGGTTTTGCTGGCGATTAAGCCGCTGGGCCTCACGTGTCGTAATCTGGCCTTGCTCGATCCCGCGATCAATCCGCTCTTCCTGCCGGTCCTGTCGCCGGTCGACGCGGTCTTGCGCGCTGGCGGCCTGAGGCAAGGTGACAAGGACAATGGCAGCAAAACCTGCGAATGTGGACTGCTTCAACATAGGTTTCTCCTTCGACTGATGGCCACGATGATGCGTGACGCCCCCAAAATCACTCGCGCACCTGAACGCCAGCTTTCCCCCTATCCGGCGCGACAATACGGTACAAAACGCCAAAGTCTGAGAAATTGTAAGGACCCTCAATGTGTCGAATAAATGCCCCGAATACAGACACTAAGGCGGATGCATGCAGATTGTTCGCGGCCAAGGCTCGAGCTGTTGCCCCGCGTTGCCTTACCTTGCCCTGCCTTGTTTTAGCCATTTTTCTTTCGAAATTCGGAACAACCATATCCGTCGACCATTCGTATGTAGGGGGCAGCCGCGCAGTCCGGTGCGGTCTGACGATTTCCTCAAATCAAGTTAAATCAAGGATTTTTCCCTATGAAAACCCTTAAGTTCACGCTGGCTTCCGCCATCGCTCTCTCGCTCGCCGCTTGTGCCGGTGAGGCCACCGACGAAACATCCGCAGACGAAACAGCAGTTGCCGAAGAAGCCACTGCGGCCGGTAACGTGGTCGAAGTCGCGCAGGGCGATGAAACCTTCTCGACGCTCGTGGCGGCTGTCACGGCTGCCGACCTTGGCACCGTGCTGAGCGGTGAGGGGCCCTTCACCGTATTTGCGCCGACCAATGATGCGTTTGCGAAGCTGCCCGAAGGCACCGTGGAAAAGCTGACGACCGAAGACGTCGAGACGCTTGACGCGATCCTGAAGTACCACGTCGTTGAAGGTTTGGTGAATGCCGAAACCCTGACGGCTGCGATCACTGAAGCAGGCGAAGGCGGCTACACCGTGACGACCGTTGGCGGCGGCGAGTTTACCGCTACTGTGGTGGACGGCGCGGTTGTGCTGACTGATGCGGCTGGCAACACCTCGACTGTGACCGCCACGGACGTGGAAGCCTCAAACGGCGTCATCCACGTGATCGATACGGTCCTGATGCCCCAGTAAACCGGGCATTGGACATTTGAAATACGCGAAGGCGGGCCCTTGGTCGGGTCCGCCTTTTGCGTCATGAGAGTGGTCATGCAGAACGAACAAAAGCCCACCGGCATTATGGCCGTTATCGCCCTCGCGGGATTGTTGGCGGGTTCGCTGGGCGCATGCTCGCAAAGCGACGGTATTGATCGCAGCGGGGCTGTATTCGAAGGGATCGGGCCGGGCGCGACGATCACTTTGGCTGGCACGGAACCGTTCTGGAGTGTCGAGATCACACCGCAAGCAGATGGCGGCTATCTGGCGCGTTTTTCCAGCCCCGATGATACCGACGCCAGCCCGTTTGCCGTCACCCGCTTTGCCGGGAACAACGGTCTCGGCTTTACCGGCGAGAGGGATGGCGCAACTGTTCAGATCGCGATCACGCCGGGTGAATGCAGCGACAATATGAGCGATGCGACCTATCCGTTCACGGCAACGGTTGGTTTGGGTGAGCAAACTCTGTTCGGATGCGGCGAAACCGACGAGGTGCCTGCGACCGGGCGTGAGAACTCCTGAGGCCGATAACAATGGGTAGTCACCACGCTCGCCAAGGATGAAGCGGCAGGCGACGCAACAAATCACATCTGTCGCGCGCAGAATATGGAGAGGGGTCACCATCGCGCTGTTACCGGCCCCCTTTATCGGTGATCGCGCCGTACCCTTCCTGTTTGCCGGACGGCCCTTGCATGGATAGGCCCCAAGCCGGGGCCAATTCTGTCAACAATTGCAACAGCCTCGCCCATTTTGCAGAGTTGTTGCGAAAGATTCTCGGAACGAGGGATGCGCGTCGTAGTTTCACCCCCATGGTAATGAACGCGGATGCTCCCCCGAACCCCCTTTCTAACTTTCGGGGCAGAGCCGACGGAAAGAAGGTATTGTGAACACTGACGATGAGCGTGACCGCCGTCGGCTAGACCAGGCCACGCTGCGGTTTGATGACGCGCCCGAGCGTTTTCGGGCAGGGAATACAAGCGACCGGTTCTCTGGCGCGTCCGGTGTCCTGTTTGAACAGGCCATGGCACAAACGCGTATGGCGATCTGCCTGTGTGATCCGCACACCAAAGATGTTCCGATTATATTCGCCAATCGCGCGTTTCGCAGGCTGACCGGATATTCGGGCGAGGAAATCATCGGCCGCAATTGCCGGTTTCTACAAGGTCCAAAGACCGATCCCGAACCTATCGCCCGCATCCGTGACGCGATTGTCAACGAAGATGTGGTTGTGGTCGAACTGCTCAACTACCGCAAGAATGGCACCACGTTCTGGAACGCGCTGCACCTTGGCCCGATCTATAATGACAAGGGTGAACTGGTCTATTTCTTCGGCAGCCAGTGGGACGTTTCCGATGTGCGCGCCGCGCGCGCCGAAGAACGCCACGCCAAGGAAATGGCGCGTGAATTGTCGCATCGCATGAAGAACATGTTCGCGGTGATATCCGGCATTGTGAATGTCACAGGCCGGGTGCGCGGCATCCAGGGCGAGGCAGCCGAGATCAATTCGCGCATTCAGGCGCTGGGCCGTGCGTATGAGACGACTTTGGACGATGCGTCTTCGGGCAGCATCGATATTGGCGGCGCGATCCGTGCTGTCCTGTTGCCGTATGATCGCGACGCGGAGCGGTTGACCATGTCGGGCAATGGCGTGCGGATGCCTTTCACCATTATCTCTGTTGTCGGCCTGATCCTCCACGAACTTGCCGCGAACGCGACAAAGCATGGTGCATGGTCATCTGATGGCGGGAAAATCAGCGTCGACTGGCAGCCGTCTGCCGATGGCAACGCGCTGGTTATCGTCTGGAGCGAGCAAGGCGGCCCCGTCGTTGATGCGGCAAGCATTGTCGCCGGAACAGGCACGGCAATTGTTGACCGGCTGCTGTCAACCGGGCGAGGCTCGATCACGCGCGACTGGTCCGAAGGTGGCCTGACCGCCACGATCCATGTGCCCGTCGCGCGAGGGGGCTGAGGCGGTGTCCAATTGCGTCCTGCTGCTTGAAGATGAGCCCCTGATCCTGCTGGATCTGGAATATGCGGTGGAAGATCGCGGCTATTGCGTGTTGCCGACTCAGTCGTGCACGGAAGCGCTTGCGGCGATTGAGGGGAATGCCCAAAGGCTTGTCGTCGCAGTTCTCGATGTATCTTTGGGCGGCGAAGGGAACACCTGCTTCCCCGTGGCGCAGGAACTGGATCGGCGCGGTATCCCCTACATTTTGCATTCGGGCGATCTGGACCGCCATGACGAAAAGATCAGAAGGCTGGACGCGGAACTGGTTGCCAAACCTGCTCCGGCGGAAAAGGTGATCACGGCCGCAATCGCCTATGCACTGGACGACGGTGTTCCAGATACAGTGAACGCACCCGCCTAACGGGCTTTGACGGGCTCCACCCAACCGGGCGCATGTTAGTATAGACCCGGAATCTCATACTGCGCCGCGTTCGGGCGGTCTGGCTGCAAGATCTGGCGTCCGCCGACACTTTGGGCGGTGATACCGCCTCCGCTGATCGGAGTGCAGGACCGTCCGCCAAGAAAATCGAGCGCGGTCGCCAGCGAGGCTTCGGTCGGATCGCCAAACGGCGTGAAGATATCGTCATCGGCAAGGCAGGTGTTGGGAATGACGCTGGCTAGCCCTGAGTAATATTCTCCGCTGCCATTGGCATTGTTGGTCTGGAACGTGGTCGCCCGTACACGCAGATCACAAGCGGAAAGGTCAAAGCCGAACTGGCCCACAGGTTTGCCGAACGTATTTTCACCGATCAGCGCGATATCGGCATTGCCCAGATACGGGATCATCGAGTTGATGACGAGCTCGCTCGCCGATGCAGTGCCACCGCGTCCGATGAAGGCGATTTTCGTCGGGGTGATCGCATTGGGCTCGCTTTGGAACCGCCGTGTCTCGTTCTCGGCCGATTTGGAGGCGCGCAGGACAGTGTCGCTCCAGACCTGTCCGACACGGCCCGCATTCAGCAGGTCGCCAAACGTGTCCGCCACCCGCACCAGTCCGCCGCCATTATACCGCAAATCAATCACCAGCTCGGTGATGCCCTCAGCCCGGAACTGCCCAAACGCATCGCGCAATTGGTCATCGGCGTTGCCAACGATAAAGGTCCGCAGGTTGAGATAGCCAACCTTCTTTCCACCATCATCCAGAACCAGCACGCCATAGCGATCTGACACCGGATCAAGCGAGAATTCTGTCTTTGTCACATCGGCCGTCACCACAGCGCCACTCAATTGTGCAAAGCGCAGTGTGCGGGTGGTGCCCGGATCATTCGGACCCAGCGCATTGACGACAGCCTGCGGTCCGCCCGAGGCCATCAGGGCGGAGACGCTTTGTAAAGCGCCGCCCGGCACACCGATGTTCAACAATTCTGTGCCGCGATCCATCCCGGCCTGAAAACCGCGACCGGCTTCAAATGCTTCGAGCAGGAAAACCCGGTCATTGAATGTGTCATAGGCCAGGCGGATGCCGAACCCGGCGCTGGAGCCGGAATTGATCAGCTCGTTCTCTTCGGCGATCGATGTCGCAAAGGTAAACCCGCGGTCAACATTCTGCGCCCGGGCGGGGGCAACGCGCGCGTCGAGATAGTCCTGAACATCGTTGAAGGCGGTGGTCTGCACGGTGTTATCGAGCAGGTTGGGGAACAGATACCATTCATCCAGCACATCCGAGGCGAATTGAAGCTGTTCCGAAACCGCGCATGCGCTGGTAGGTGTCGGAGTGGATGTCGGAGTTGGTGTCGGAGCCGGACCGGCAAGCGGGGCAGGATTGTTGTTCGAACCGCCCCCTCCGCAAGCGACCAAAGCAAACGCGAGAGTGGCAGAAAGGGCCGTGCGACCGTTAAGCATTAAGAAGCAACTCCTGAACATTATGTCGCAACAGGGGTGCAACAAAGTCCTGCAGGATGCAACGAGAGCCATGATTAATTGGCTGTTTTGCCGGTTCAGAATTGTAACATCTGCGAAAAATCACCAATCCGGCGCAAATTCGTGCGCTTTTCCGCAGGAAAACGGGCAAATCGCGGGTGGTGATCTCGTGCTTCTCCTGCGATCCGACTAGCTTCCTCCACAAATGGAACGACTCAAATCATGACTGACTTTCCCGATTGGCTTGCCAAGGAGCTTCCCGCAGAGGCCCGCAATCCGGGCCTCGCGATTGTGGAACTGGGTGACAAGCGCAGTTTCAGGCGCGGTGGCTTTGCCCTGAGCAGCCCCGCATTCGATCCGGGCGAACCGCTCGATCCATGCTTTACCGCTCAGGAAGAGGACGCCGTTGCGCCCCCGCTTGAATGGACTGCGCCCCCGCCCGGCAGCCAGGAACTGATCGTGGTTGTTGAAGACGCCGCTTCGGCTGGCGACACTCCGCATTGCCACTGGCTCGTCTGGGGCCTCGCGGGGCAGCGCGGAAAACTGCTTGAGGGGGAAACCCCTCCGCGCGCGGGCAAGAACGCCATGGGCAATTCGGAGTGGCTTTTGCCGCACCCGCCCGAAGGCGAAACGCGCCATTACGTCTTTCAGATCTTCGCAACCGAATTGCCCCTGACACTTATGCCGGGGGCAAGCCGGGATGAACTCATCGCTTCAATCAAGGGATTTGTGACTGCGTCAGCGGTGCTCTATGCTCCGTTTACAGGCACACCCGAAGGCGATGAGGATATCGGCTTCGACGACGAAGATATCTGAATAACCTGCCATTTATAAAAGGGAGAAGAACCATGGCTGGAAAAACGAATGCACTGCAAAAGCCGGTGCAGCTTTCAAGTGAGCTCGAAGCGGTGATCGGCAAAGGCCCGATGCCCCGTTCGCAGGTCACCTCGAAAGTATGGGAATACATCAAGAAGCACGACCTGCAAAAGCCGACCGACAAGCGCACAATCGTGCCTGACGATCTTCTGGGTGGTGTAATCGGGAAAGAAGAAATCTCGATGTTCAAAATGACAGCTGCGGTGTCCAAGCACCTCACCTAAGGTATAACTTACGCAATTAGAGCGATCAGCGGCGTGCGATGCGGTAAGCGCCGCGCCGCTGATCGATCTCTACCCCCTTCCATGACAATCTGATTTCTCTGCACGCCAGCAGCGTATCGGTGGCGGCGTGGACTGTATCCATGTACGCGCGCCATTCGCCGTCAGGCCCGGCCAGCATGCGCGCAGCTTCACTCGGGCAGACCGTTTTGCCTGCACCTCTGCGATCCAGCAGATCGAGTATCGCTTTCTGCGCGGCGTCGGCCAAGGTTCGCTCAGGCCAACACGCTTCTGCGCCGACGCATCGGGACTTCACCTAACCAGAGGGCGAGCCAGATCAGGATCGGCTGCGCGATCATTCGCGGTATGTGATAGCCAAGACCAAGCCCGCCATCCGCGCCTGCTGTTTCCCGGGCCATATCCATCGCGAAATGATTGATGTTCGCGGGCCACACGCAAAGCGCATAAAGGGCAAGGCCGAACCCCGCCGCCTGCCGCAAAGGTTTGGAGAAAGTCTGCACCAGCCCGATAGCCCCTGTAATCTCGGCGATCCCGGTCCAGTAAATCACCGCTTTGGGGAAGGGCACCCAGTCTGGAATAATGGTCAAAAATGGCTGAGGGCTGACGATGTGAAGGTATCCGGCAAAGGCATAGGCAGCAGCCAGAACGATGCGCAAAACCGCCTTGAAAATGGGCATCGCGCTCATGCGCCAGGCTCCCATCCCGCGCGCGCGAGTGTGAAGCCTGCGAAATCGAAACCGGGCACCACGACGCATGAGACAAGGCTGTAGCCATGCTCTCCCTCACCAGGCACCAGCGCCTCGGCGGCTTGCCATGCGCCTGTCGGCACGAAGCCTTGCAGCGATTGCCCGGCCATCACATCCCCGCCGAGAATTATCTCATCGACCGGGCCAGTATCACTTTGGGCAATGCGCAAGGACAGCGGATCGCCGCCCTGCCAGAACCACATCTCTTCGGCATCGACGGTGTGCCAGTGTGAGCGCTCGCCCGCTTTGAGAAGGAAGACAATCGCGGTCCCGCTTGCGCGACCTGAGGGAAGTTCGGGCCCCAATTCAGGGCCACGCCAAGTCTCCTTGTACCAACCGCCCTCGGGATGCGGAGCAAGGTCCATTTGTGCGATCAGGCTCGCCGCGCTATCTGGTTTGGACACGATGAAATTCTCCTTCCCTTGATCTTATCGGGAGTCCTCCAGATCATGCAACATGCCACATTCGCGCGCCTCACCCTCTCATGCAGCGCCCTTGCGCTGGTGCTGGGCGCGCCAGCCCATGCCGAACGGGACGCAGTGAGAGCGAGCGATGGGCCTGCAGTGGCTGCGGCAGCGCAAGCCAGTGCAGAAGCGGCGCCCGCTGATCCGGCGATGGAAGTGGCACAAGCGGCGCTTGCAGTGGCTCCGGTGTTTGACGGGCATAACGATGTGCCGTTCCAACTGCGGATCCGGCTTGAAAACCAGATCAATCGCTTCGATTTCACCGATACGATTGCAAACGGCCGCGCTGATGCGTTTGGGCGGGTGATGCACACCGACCTTACCCGGCTGGCGCAGGGTCGCGTGGGGGCGCAATATTGGTCTGTCTATGTGCCGGCCAGCCTCTCTGAACCCGAAGCGGTGCAGATGACGATGGAACAGATCGACGTGATGAAGCGCCTGATCGACCGTTTCCCCGATGGCCTTGCCTATGCCGAGACCGCTGATCAGGTCGAGATCGCGATGCGCGATGGCAAGATCGCCAGTCTGCTTGGAATGGAAGGCGGGCATTCGATTGGTTCGGATCTGGGCGTGCTGCGCCAGATGTATGCGCTGGGCGCGCGCTACATGACGCTCACCCACTCGCAAAACACGCCATGGGCCGATAGCGCGACGGATGAGCCGGAGCATGACGGTCTGACTGCATTTGGCGAGGATGTCGTGCGCGAAATGAACCGGATCGGCATGCTGGTAGATCTCAGCCATGTGTCCGAGGCAACGATGCTGGATGCGCTTGATGTGGCGCGCGCTCCTGTCATCTTCAGCCATTCGGGCGCAGCGGCTATCACCGGCCATGCGCGCAATGTGCCAGACAGCGTGCTGGAGCGACTGCCTGTCAACGGGGGGATTGTAATGGTGGTTGCACTCCCCGGCTTTCTTAACGAGGAGCGCCGCCAATGGTATTCAATGCGCGAGGCGGAAGTGGCGCGGCTCAGTTCACTCAATCAGGGCAAGCCCGAGGTGGTTGAGGCCGCGATTCTTGAGTGGGACGCAGCAAATCCCGAACCTGCGACGATGATTACGCATATGGCGGACCATATCGACCATATCAAACAGGTGGCGGGCGTGGAGCATATTGGCATTGGTGCCGATTTTGACGGGATGCCTACTGGCCCGGTCGGATTTGAGGATGTGAGCGGCTATCCTAACCTGTTCGCCGAACTGGCGCGCCGCGGATATTCCCAGGCCGAGCTGGAGATGATCGCCAGCCGGAATGCGATCCGCGTATTGCGCAGGGCAGAAGCCTATGCCGCCAGCCAGCGCGGGAAGCCCCCGATTGAGACACGCATTCCCAAGCCTGAAGAGTAATCAGCCTGCGCGCTCAATCACTTTCCATCGGGTCATGGCCCCAATTCATCAGACTGTATCGCCAGTTTGTGTCTTTCACATCTCCTTCGGGACGCTGCGACAGGTGGCGGCTGATATAATTGTTCACCTTGCGCATATGCTCGAACTGGTCGTCTGACAGATCGTCTTTGTTGGTGCGTTTGATCCCCACAATCCGGCGACCCGATTCGTGACCGGTGCTCTCTCCGTTATCGCTGTCGCCTACTGATTTGGACTCCTTGGTTTCGAGCGAGCCTTCCAGCTCTTTGGGCTGCATATTCACGCGGTCGTAAAACGTGGAATAGATCTCATCTTTTTCGTCCTGACCAATCGTTCAATCGTCCGAAGCGGTTTCGGGCAAATCACTACGATCAGTCGAGGCCATCTCTTCGAGCTCTTCTTCCGACATGCTATCACTCATCTCGACAGACGCGCCTTGCAGGTCGGATTTGTTCTGCTCACCACGTTTCGCCGCCAGAGCGGCACCCGCTGCTTGTTGCTGCGCTTTGCTTTTTGCTTTGGGCATCAGTCTTTCTCCCAAGTTGACAGCTCGCTGCTTCGCTTAAGCACTTCGTCGCCGTCTTCCTGCTTTATCAGGTAAGCGGGGTTGTGTTCGTCGCCATCCTTCGTGACTTCGGCATATTGCAATGCCCGGGTCACTTCGCGTTCGAAACGCTCTGCAATCTGGCTTTTGCCTTCACCGTTGCCCCAATTGCATTTCACGTACTGCTTCGCCTGAAAGCTGTTTGAATTGCTCACATCGATCTCCATAATACTCTGGAGATCAATTCGAAAAAGCAAGCAGCGTTCCAAAATTGCAGGACGCGATCCTTTAATCTAGCTCTTCGGCAGTTGGGTCTTCCAGATCGCTTTCGCCATAGTCACCCGGTTTCGCCGGGATGTCTTCCTCTGCAACGCCGTCTTTACGCATCTCCTCGACGCGATCTGTTGCGGTCTTGGCACCCTCCACATCACCCTCAGTCATGGCCGGTATGATCCAGACTATACTCATCGCGATGATGGCGAGGATGAGGCTGATTCCGAGGACATAGCGCATGACGCCGGTTTTCTCAGCCGCCATTGCGTCGTCGTCTTCGATGTGGATTGCTTTGTCGTCGTCTTTCATGATCCCTCCGAAAAAATAGCTAGACTGTAACAATGGAGCAGTCAGTCCCCCGTTCCAAAACACGCGCAGTGCACTGACGAAGGTGTCACTCGCGCAGCAATTCGTTGATCCCGGTCTTCGCACGGGTCTGCGCGTCGACGGTTTTGACAATTACGGCGCAATAGAGTGAAGGGCCGGGCGTGCCATCGGGGAGCGGTCTTCCGGGCAGAGTGCCGGGTACGACCACGGCGTATGGCGGCACTTCTCCCATATGAATCTCTCCGGTTGCGCGGTCGATAATCTTTGTCGATGCACCAAGGTACACGCCCATCGAGAGCACTGCGCCTTCGCCAACGCGTACGCCTTCGGCGACTTCGCTGCGCGCGCCGATAAAGGCATTGTCGCCGATGATCACGGGTTCTGCCTGCAGTGGTTCAAGAACGCCGCCAATCCCTGCTCCGCCCGAGATGTGGACATTACTGCCGATTTGCGCGCATGATCCGACGGTCGCCCATGTGTCCACCATGGTTCCTTCGCCCACATAGGCTCCGATATTCACGAAGCTGGGCATTAGCACAGCGCCTTTGCCGATGAAACTGCCGCGACGCACAATCGCGCCGGGCACGACGCGGAAACCCGCTTCGCCGAAACGGTCCGCGCCCCAGCCGGCAAATTTCAGCGGTACTTTATCATAGGCTGCCTCACCGCCCGATGCGCCCTCCATCAAACGGTTGTCATGCAGGCGGAAGGACAACAGCACGGCTTTCTTGAGCCATTGGTTGACTGTCCATCCGCCGCTCGCATCAGGCTGCGCTACGCGCGCCTCACCGCTGTCCAGCAGTCCCAGCGCATCGCTTACGGCGTGGCGCACTTCATCGCCCGGCGTGATTTCGGCGCGGTTTTCCCACGCGGCTTCGATCTGGGTGACGAGGGTGTCGGTCATAGGTACTCCGCCGGAAGCCCCATATCGATACGTGCCAAAATGATAACGGGGCGCATCGGGGGGTCGAGAATTGGTTTCGCGCTGCTAGCGCTGTGAGCGGCCGGCGGCAAGAGCGCTGCCAAAGGTCATCCAGACAACAGCCCGCGCGCGTTCGGCGCGGATGCTGCCAATGTGGACGTATCGACTAAGGGCATTTGCTTGTCAGCTTGGTAAACAAAAGCTTATCAAGAATGGCCTAGGGGGAATCTGTGAGGACTCAAAAAATGCCGGACAATTCCCCGAAGCCTGCTGGACGAAATGATGTGCGAAAGGAGGCCTGTGCAGCGCCGCCGCATATTCCCGTTCCCGACCCTGCCTCTCCGATCAGTTGGAAGCCGATTGTTGCCGCCGTCGCCTGCGCGGCTCTCACGGCGTGTGGAGGAGGGGGCGGTGGTGCGCCGCCGATCAACTCGGTCCCGCCACCACCTCCGCCGCCACCCCCGCCACCGCCTCCTCCTCCTCCGCCGCCGCCTTCGAGCGGTTTCGACACAGCGGAGTTTCGTCGCTCTGACGGGCCTGAATTTCACGGCGCACAAGTCGCATGGGAGCAAAGTGCAACCGGAGCGGGAGAGATCATCGCAGTCATCGATTCCGGTCTCGACAGCGACAGCCCTGAATTTGCAGGACGCGTTCACCCCGACTCCGCCGATGTTGCGGGCAATCGCGGAATTGATCCCGAGGACGATCACGGCACCAATGTCGCACTGGTCGCTGCCGGAGCGCGCAATGGCACTGGCATCCTTGGCACCGCATTTGATGCCCATGTGCTGGCGATCCGGGCCGACATGCCCGGTTCCTGTGGGATGGACACGCCGCAGGATGCATCGCTCGGTTGCGTCTTTGCAGACAGCGACATTGCAACCGGCATTGATCTGGCGATCGGTTCCGGCGCGACGGTTATCAATCTCAGCCTGGGCGGCGGACCGGCTGCGCCCGATCTGCGCGCCGCGCTCACGCGGGCGGCAGACGCAGGCGTTGTGGTGGTTATCGCGGCGGGCAATGCCGGGGATGGTTCAGATCCCAACATTCCGCCGGACCAGCCGGATCCTTTCGCTGCCGATGCTGTGAGAGCGGGCAACGGAAATGTCATCATTGTCGGCTCGGTTGACGAGAAGAGCAATTTTTCCGGCTTCAGCAACCGTGCAGGCGCTTTTGCGTCGTCCTTTTTGACGGCACGAGGCGAACGGGTTTGCTGCGTCTATGACAATGGTGAGATCTTCGTCGAAACCGTTGGCGGCAGTGATTTTGTCACGCTGTTTTCTGGCACAAGTTTTGCGACCCCGCAGGTTGCGGGAGCGGTTGCGCTGCTGGCACAGGCTTTCCCCAATCTTGATGCGGCCGAGATCGTTGAAATTCTGCTCGACAGCGCGCGCGACGCGGGCGCGGCAGGCGATGATGCGGTGTTTGGCACCGGCATTCTGAATATCGCGGCGGCGTTCCAGCCTGCCGGGACAACGCGGCTTGCAGGCACGGACAATTCACTGGGCCTTGCGAGTGATTTTGCGTTGGGTTCCGCCGCCATGGGTGACGCGCTGAGCGGGGCTCAAATCACGACAATTGTGCTCGACCGGTATGATCGCGCCTACACTATCGAACTGGGCGCACAGACCGCGCGCAATGCAGCGCAAGTCCAGCGTTTGCGCGGTGCCATTGAACGCGGGACAATCACCCGTTCGACGTCCAGCGCCGGTTTCTCGGCTGCGGTTACAGTGGGTCAGGGGGATCGTGCCGCAGGGCTTGGCTGGGTGGAGAACCTCCAGCTGACGCCTGACGAAGCATTGGGCGCGCGCGTCCTTGCAGCGCGCGTGGCTGCGCAGATTGCGCCGGATATGCAGCTTGGCTTTGCGCTATCACAAGGGGCGAAGGGACTGGTTGGCCAATTGCAGGGCGCACATGGCGCAGCGTTCTCCATCGCGCCGCGTGCGGGGGCTGGCGTTGGCTTTACAGACAGCAGTGAGGTGGCCTTGGCCGTGCGCCGCACTGTCGGCCCGTGGGGGCTGACGGTTTCGGCTGAACGGGGACAGGCGTGGTTAGCTGGCAATCGCCGGATCGGCGGATCGCTGATTACGCAGCCAGAACGCCGACCCACCGCGACGTTCGGAGTGGCGGCGGATCGCGGTTTCGGCGCTTTGGATACAAATCTGGCCGTGACCTGGCTGACCGAGAGCGAGACATTGCTGGGCGGTCATTTCAACACCGCGCTTGGCTTTCGCGGGGCGGATACGATGTTCCTCGATGGTGAGGCCAGCCGGCGTTTCGGCGCGTGGCGTGTCGGGGGATCCGTGCGTTACGGTATCACCCGCCCGCGCGGTTCTGCGCTGATTGGCAACGGCTCGCGCCTGACCAGCGAGGCATGGTCTTTTGACATCACGCGCGGCTCGGTCTTTGGGCGCGGCGATATGCTGGGGCTGCGGATCAGTCAGCCATTGCGCGTCAGCGGGGGCGGCATCCAGTTCGATCTGCCCATCGCGTTTGATTACGCCAGCGAAAGCGCGATCCTAGGCCGCCAGACGTTGAGTCTGTCACCCGAAGGCCGTGAGATCATGAGCGAGCTGGCATGGGGCACACCGCTGCTGGGGGGCTATG
>JBARXS010000059.1:0-6372 GCA_049647465.1 Erythrobacter sp. | reverse complement strand
ACGGTGCTGGTCGAGCCGGACCAGGTTACGATCTGGACCGCGACGCAGGTTCCGCACGTCGTCAGGGATGCCGCGTCGGAGATCACCGGGGTCGATGCGGACAAGATCATCCTCCACGTCCTGCCTGCTGGCGGCAGCTTCGGGCGCAGGCTCGATCACGATTATGCCATGCAGGCAATCCAGATCGCGGCATCGGTTCCGGGCACGCCGGTCAAGACCACCTGGAGCCGCGAGGAGGACATGACCCACGACTTCCCCCGTCCGCTCCACATGGCCAAGATGCGCGGCGCGGTGGCGGAAGGCCGGGTGCTGGCCTTCGATCTCGATACGATCAGCCCGTCGCTGGTGGAATCCTGGTTCGGCCGCGTGTTCATCGTCCCGCCGGGGCCGGATGCGATGCTGGTGTGGGGGGCCTATGATCAGCCCTATGCGATCCCGAATTACCGCGTCACCGGCTATGCCGCACCGCAGATGGTGCCAGTCGGTTCGTGGCGCTCACCCGGGGCCTGTTCCAACAGCTTCTTCCACGAAGGTTTCCTGTCGGAACTGATCCATGCCGCCGGGGCCGATCCGCTGGAAGAACGGCTGCGGCTGATCGACAATGCCGACTCGCGGCGAGTGCTCGAAGCTGTTGGCGCGATGTCGAACTGGGCAGGTGCCGATATCGGCGCCGGGCGGGGCCGGGGTATCGCGTTCACGCACACGCATGGCGTCCCCGTGGCCGAGGTCATTGATGTGACGATGACTGACAACGGCCTGCGGATAGACGATGTCTGGATCGCGGCGGATTGCGGCACGGTGTTTGACCCCATCAACGCCGAGGCGCAGCTGACCGGCGCGGCGATCTTTGGTCTTGCCCATGCGATGAATTGCGAGCTGACTTACGCAAACCACGCGGTCGAGCAGACCAATTTCGATGCCTATCAAGGAATGCGGATCAACCAGACGCCCCGCTTCCACACACAGCTGCTGGGTAAGGCTGAAAGGGTCCGGGGATTGGGAGAGCCTGCCACGGCGCCTGCCGCGCCAGCGCTGGCCGATGCAATTTTCGCCGCGACCGGGCAGCGCTTGCGGAAAATGCCATTCAGCAAGGCGATCACCTTCGCATGAGCCCTGCGGCGTCAGCCTCGCATCTGGGACGCCGCTTCGGCGATCGCATGGTGTTTGACCGCGCAATATTCGGCGACGGCCTCGGCCATAATTGGAGTCACTCTTGAGTCACCCATCTTGCTCCAGTCGGATCTTCGCAAGCCTTGCATCTGTGATTTTGGCTGGTTGCGCCGGGCCCACACCTGAGCCCCCGCCACCTCCAGAGGTCGAAGTACTTGTGGTCCAGCAAAAGCCGCTTGCCGGTGTCTTTGAGCTTCCCGGCAGGGTTGCCGCAGTGCGCACCGCGGAAGTGCGCGCACGCGTCGACGGGATTATTGAGCGTCGGCTCTATGCCGAAGGTTCGGACGTGCGCGCCGGGCAGGCCCTGTTTCGCATCGATCCGCGCGAACGACGCGCTGACTATGCTGCCGCACTGGCGACACTGCGGCGAACTGAGGCGACTGCGGCCAATGCAGATCAGGTGGTCGCCCGCTACAGGCCGCTGGTGGATGAGCAGGCGATCAGCAAGCAGGAATATGACTCGGCGATTTCCCAGCAGCGCGTTGGCCAAGCCGATGTCGCCAACGCTCGGGCGCACGTCGATCGAGCGCGTCTGGCGCTGAGCTATACCAATGTCACCGCACCGATCAGCGGGCGCGTCGGCCGGGCGGACGTGACCGAGGGCGCTTTGGTCAGCGCCAGCTCGGCGACACTGTTAACCAGAGTCGAACAGCTCAATCCAGTGTTCGTCAATTTGGGACAATCAAGCAGTGACCTCATCGCTATCCGCCGCGACATCGCGTCCGGGCGGCTTGATAGCCCCGGTTTGGGGCGCGTCATCGTGCGCCTGACCCTAGAAGACGGAACCGCCTACGGGCCGGAAGGCGTGCTCAATTTCTCCGACCTTTCGATCGATGAAACGAGTGGTACAGCTTCGTTGCGTGCGGAGTTCCCGAATCCCGGTTACGTTCTCGTGCCGGGTCAGTTTGTGCGCGCGCGGATTTCTGCAGGCACGTTCCCCAACACAATCACCGTTCCTCAGCTGGCTGTGACGCTGAACAGTCGCGGCGCCTCGGTCATGGTTGTGGGTTCCAAGAACCTCGCTGAGGTGCGGCCGGTCAAGCTCGGCGATCTTATCGGCGGGGATTGGGTCGTTACTAGCGGACTGAGGCCCGGCGATCGGGTAATCATCAATGGATTGCAGAAGGTGCGACCCGGCGCACCGGTGACGATTGCTCCGCCTCGACCTGCTGCACTGCGTAACCCGCAGACCGAACGTCCCTGATGTTTTCACGCTATTTTATCGACCGGCCCATCTTTGCGTGGGTGATCGCGCTCGGGATCCTGCTCGCAGGGGGACTTTCACTTCAGTCGCTGCCAATCGAACAATATCCCGACGTTGCGCCGCCTTCGTTGCAAATCAGCGTTGTGTATCCTGGCGCCGATGCCGCGACGCTCGAGCAGAACGTCACCCAGGTCATTGAGCAGGAATTGAACGGCGTTGAAGGCTATCTCTACATGTCCTCAACCAGCCGCTCTAACGGTACTGCGGCGATTACGCTGACGTTCGAGGCGGGGACCGACATCGACACCGCACAGGTCAACGTCCAGAACCGCCTCAGCCGGGTCGAATCGAGACTGCCCGAAGAGGTGCGCCGACAGGGCATCAACGTCACCGAAGCCAATTCAGGCTTCCTGATGATCGTGGCCCTCACATCGAAATCCGGCGCAACCGATTCCACCGAGCTCGGGAATATCGCGTCGAACCGGATCATCGACGAATTGCGCCGGGTCGAGGGGGTCGGAGACATCAGGCTGTTTGGCTCGCCATATGCGATGCGCATCTGGCTTGATCCCGACAAGCTCGCATCTTTCAGCCTCTCGCCTGCCGAGGCGCTGGCTGCCGTGCAGGAACAGAACAGCCAGACGCCTGGTGGTTCATTGGGCGACCAGCCAATAGCCGATGGGGCGGTGCTCAATGCCACGATCATCACCCAGAACCGCTTCCAACGCCCCGAGCAGTTCTCCAACATCATCCTGCGAGCCAATCCGGACGGATCGACAGTGACACTCGCCGATGTGGCGCGGATCGAGCTTGGGGCGCAGGACTATGTCTCTGGGACCGAACTGAACGGCAAACCGACAGCGGCCATGGCAGTGCAGTTGCGCACCGGAGCCAATGCTCTTGCAACTGGAAATGGTATCAAGGCACGGATGGCGGAGCTCAGCGCGGGCCTGCCGGACGATGTTTCGTGGAGCGTTCCTTATGATACGACCCCGTTCATCGAAGTGTCGGTCGACGAGGTGATCAAGACACTCATCGAGGCGATGATCCTGGTGTTTCTTGTCATGCTGCTATTTCTGCAGAACTGGCGCGCTACGGTCATCGCGACTATCGTCGTGCCCATCGCGCTGGCTGGGGCCTGCCTTGGCCTGTTCCTGTTCGACTTCTCGATCAATGTGTTGAGCTTGCTCGCGATGGTACTTGCGATCGGGATTCTGGTAGACGACGCCATTGTCGTGATCGAGAATACCGAGCGGATCATGGCGAGTGAACATCTCTCGCCCCGCGAGGCGTCGATCAAGGCGATGGGCGAGATTTCCGGCGCCATCCTCGGGATTACGCTGGTCCTCATCGCGGTATTCGTGCCGATGGCGTTCTTCCCCGGATCGACCGGGGGAATTTACCGACAGTTTTCGGTGACGCTGGCTGTGTCGATTGCGTTTTCCGCGCTGATCGCGTTTACGCTGACCCCGGCCCTGTGCGCGACCTTGCTCAAAAGCCACGCAGAGCGCGAAAACACGAGCGGTTCGTGGCTACAACGCGTTCCTGGCCTCGCCCCAGTCGCCAGGATCGGGGGCCGGTTTGCCGCATGGTTCAATCGCACCTTTGCGCGGACAACTGAAAGTTATCAGCGCCGCGTCGGGACGATGCTGACAGCGCCGCTGCGCTGGCTCGGCGTGTTTGCCGTTGTTGCCGTGCTGACCGTCGTCATCTTCGCGCGCGTGCCCGGCGGGTTCCTGCCGCAGGAAGATCAAGGTTACATCATCTCTGTGATCCAGGCGCCGCCCGGCTCAACCCGCCAGCAAACCGATAAGGCGATCCGGGCAACGCAGTCTTTCTACGCACAGCAGCCGCAGGTCGAAAATACGATTGCGGTTCGAGGTTTCAGCTTTTTTGGGCAGGGCCAGTCTGCCGCCATGGTGTTTGCATCGCTGCACCCGTGGGAAGAACGCCCGGGCGCCGCAAATTCGGCCCAGGCGCTCGCAGGCAAGGCGTTCGGCACGCTGATCCGGGTCAAAGAAGCTTTCATCTTCACCTTGTCGCCGCCGCCGATTCAGGCCCTCGGCAATGCGACCGGTTTTTCGTTCCGGTTGCAAGCCCGCAACGGTCAGAGCGCTGAAGAATTGGCCGCTGCCCGCGACACGCTGCTGGGAATGGCCGCGCAGAGCCCGGTCCTCACCAATGTCCGCCCCGAAGGTCAGGCACCTGCCCCGCAGCTGGTGGTCGATATAGACCGTGTCCGGGCGCGCGCGCTCCACCTTGCAATCAGTGATGTGAACGCGACGCTCTCGATCGCTGCGGGTTCGGCCTATGCCAATGATTTCAATCTCGAAGGCCGGGTCAGGCGGGTTTACCTCCAAGCTGATGCGCCATTTCGGATGACGCCGCGCGATATCCTGAACCTGCGAGTACGCAACAGCGATGGGCAGATGGTGCCGTTCGGGTCGTTCACTACCGCAAGCTGGAGCGCTGGGCCGCCGCAGCTGGCCCGCTATAACGGTTATCCATCCGAAGCAATCTCGGGCGAGGCCAAGCCCGGATACTCATCTGGGCAGGCGCTCTCCGAGATGGAGACACTGGCAGGTGAGCTCCCGGGAGGATTCGACTTTGAATGGACAGGCACGTCCTTCGAGGAGAAGCAGGCGGGCGGGCAGATCGGTGTGCTGCTTTTGCTGTCGCTTGTTATCGTCTTTCTTGTGCTGTCCGCGCTGTATGAAAGCTGGGCCGTGCCACTGGCGGTGCTTCTGGTGGTTCCATTGGGCGTGCTGGGTGCGGCCTTGCTGACGTTGGGAAGAGGATTTTCGGCCGACATCTATTTCAACGTTGGCCTGATCACGATCATCGGTCTCAGCGCCAAGAACGCGATTCTGATCATCGAATTCGCAATCGAGCGCGAAGCCGGGGAGGGAGTCGGCATACGCGAGGCCCTGCTCGAAGCGGTCAATCTCCGGCTGCGACCGATCATCATGACCGCCCTTGCATTCATTCTCGGCATGGTGCCGCTGGTATTAGCGACGGGCGCAGGCGCTGCCAGCCGAAGTGCCGTGGGCACCGGGGTGATGGGCGGAATGATCACCGCGACCGTGCTGGGCATCTTCTTCACGCCGGTGTTCTATTTCGCGGTCCGAACCTGGCTTACCCGTACCAAGCCAAAGGCGGATGATGAGCCTGAAACGACGGTGGCCGATAATGCGTAAGACATTCGCTCTTGCCGTGATGTTGGGCGTTACCGGCTGCAACCTTGCACCCAAGCATGTCACACCCGCGCTATCGACCCCGGTCGAATTTCCGCCGGAAGTAAACCCTGCCGGCGCACGTACCGACATTGTCTCCGTCAGCTGGAAGGACTTCTACCAGGACGAACGGCTACAGGAGCTGATCACGCTGGCGCTGGAAAACAACCGCGACCTGCGCATCGCGGTGCTGCGCATCGAAGAAGCGCGCGGGCTTTACCGGATTCAGCGCGCTGACCAGCTGCCGCAGCTGGGACTGTCCGGTGGGGCCAGCCGCCGACGGATCGGCACGGCCTCGCTCAATCCTGCACAAGGCAGCGCGGGCATCCCGGCCGGCGTGACCGGATTCACCGTCGACAGTTACAACGTCGGGGTCGGAGTCACGTCGTTCGAGCTCGACTTCTGGGGCCGGGTACGCAACCTGAGCGAGGCGGCGCGTTCGCGGTATTTCTCGACCGTCGTCGGCGAACGTGCGTTCCGCATATCGCTGATCCGCGATCTTGCGACGGCCTATATCGCGTCCCGCTCGCTCGCCGAGCAGGCCGAACAGGCGGAGCGCACGGTATCCTCGCGGCTGGAAGGGCTGCGCATTGCCAAGCTGCGGCTGGATGCCGGTGTGACCTCGGCGCTTGATTATCGTCAGGCCGAATCGCTTCTGACGCAGGCGCAGGCGCAGCTGGCGGTGCTGCAAAATCGCCGGGCCCAGCAACGCAACATCGTCCGCTTGCTGGTCGGCGCGCCGATTGATGAAGACGGGTTGGCCCC
>JBARXS010000058.1:0-41369 GCA_049647465.1 Erythrobacter sp. | reverse complement strand
TGGCGAAGGGATCGGCTGCGATCATCGGCAGATACCAGCACGGCTCTTGCGGGTGGAAATTCTCCATCTGCGCCATGAATGCGCCAACTTCCTCCATCCGCTGCGGCGCGACGCTTTGCACAGCGAGGAGAGCCATGCGTTCGGAATCCGGCTCGACTTCGGGGGGCAGCCACATCGCGGCTGCGCGCTGGCAATCGGTCTCAAAGACGCTGCCATGCGCAAACCCGTTCCCGCCAAAAGCATCAGCGAATTGTGGCTGGATGTCGAAATAGGTTGCCGGATCAGGCCACACCCAGCGCGCAACCGGATCAGTCGCAAAACCAAGAGTGATGGTGCGCACAATGGCCTCGCGACGATCCTCACTCGCTGATTTCACCGATACTGGTTGCATGTGCTTTTCCCTTCCCGCCCTATGCCGCGAATTGAATTAGCGCGGGTGGCGGGCAAGTGCCAGCGTGCAGGATGGCAACAAAAAGACCCCCGGTGCAGGGGGCACACCGGGGGTCAATTGCGATCCTAGCGCTCTGGCCTGACCGTAAGGGGGATGGTCAGGGGCTGCTCGCTAGAGCTTTTGAGCAGGCATCGAGGGGGCCAATCGCCATGCTCAAAGGGTATTACGCGTGATACTTCGAATAGGTTACATCGAAGCGGTCCGCATTCATCACTTTGTTCCATGCGCTGATGAAATCGCACACGAACATGCCTTCATTGCCTGCCTCGGCATAGACTTCGGCCTGCGCGCGCAGTTGCGAGTTGGAGCCGAACACAAGATCGGTGCGGGTGGCGCGGTATATTTCCTCGCCGCTGGCACGGTCGGTGCCGACATATTCCTCGTCACCTGATCCATCCACGGGGGTCCATTTGGTCCCCATGTCGAGCAGGTTGCGGAAGAAGTCCGGCGTGAGCGTGCCAACGCGGTCGGTGAACACGCCGTGTGTGGTGTTTCCCGCATTCGCGCCCAGCACCCGCATTCCGCCGACCAGCACGGTGAGTTCAGGGATCGAAAGGCCCAGCAGATGCGCCTTGTCGATCAGCATTTCCTCTGTGCGGACATTGGCTTTGGTCTTGAGGTAGTTGCGGAAACCGTCGGCAAACGGCTCCATCGGCTCAAAGCTTTCGGCGTCGGTGTGTTCGTCAGTCGCATCGCCGCGACCACCCATGAACGGGACGGAGACGTCGTGGCCTGCATCCTTGGCCGCTTTCTCAACCGCAGCGGACCCTGCGAGGACAATAGCATCGGCCATGCTCAGGTCGCCGCGACGCTCTTCGATCACGCCCAGAACCTTTGACAGTTCCTCGGGATCATTGGCCGCCCAACCATTTTGCGGGGCCAGGCGGACACGCGCGCCGTTTGCGCCGCCACGATGGTCCGATCCGCGATAGGTCGAGGCCGAGGCCCAGGCCGCTTTCACCAGTTCACTGATGGAAAGGCCGCTGCCCAGGATTGCATCCTTGAACCGGGCGACTTCGGCGTCCGCAGGCTCTGAACCGGCGGGCACCGGGTCCATCCAGATCAGGTCTTCTTCGGGAACTTCAGGCCCCATATAGCGGACCTTTGGCCCCATATCGCGGTGGCACAGTTTGAACCATGCGCGCGCGAAGGCGTCGTCCAGCTGCTCCGGATTTTCGTGGAAGCGTTCCGAAATCTTGCGGTAATCCGGGTCCATTTTCAGCGCCATATCGGCGGTGGTCATCATGGTCGGCACCTTCTTCGAAGGATCACGCGCATCGGGGGCCATGTCTTCCTCTGACTGGTTGATGGGCTGCCACTGCTTTGCGCCCGCCGGGCTCGTCACCAGTTCAAAATCGTATTTGAACAGCAGGCGGAAATAATCGTGGCTCCACGATGTCGGGTTGTTCGACCATGCGCCTTCAATGCCGGATGTGGTGATGTTGCCTTTGGCGATTTCTTCTTCGTCGTTGAGCCAGCCAAAGCCCTGAAGGTGCAATTCCTCGCTTTCAGGAGCGCCGCCGAACGTGTCGGCAGGGTGGGCACCGTGCGCCTTGCCAAAGGCGTGGCCGCCTGCGGTTAATGCGACGGTCTCCTCGTCATTCATGGCCATACGGGCAAAGGTTTCGCGCATGTCGCGTGCGCTTTGCAGCGGATCGGGATTGCCGCCGGGGCCTTCGGGATTGACGTAGATCAGGCCCATCTGGATTGCGGCCAGCGGGTTTTCGAGCGCTTTGCCTTCGTCAGGGATGATGCGCGTGGCGACGCCTTCGTTCACCCATTGCTCCTCAGTGCCCCAATAGACTGACTCCGGCTCAAAGACGTCTGCGCGTCCACCGCCAAAGCCGAACACAGGTCCGCCCATGCTCTCAATCGCGACATTGCCGGTGAGGATGAAGAGGTCGGCCCAGCTGATATTCTTGCCATATTTCTGCTTGATCGGCCAAAGGAGCCTGCGCGCCTTGTCGAGATTGCCGTTGTCGGGCCAGCTGTTGAGGGGGGCAAAGCGCTGTTGGCCAGAGCCCGCGCCGCCGCGACCGTCGCCTGTGCGATAGGTGCCAGCCGCGTGCCATGCCATGCGGATGAAGAACGGGCCATAATGCCCATAATCGGCGGGCCACCAGGGCTGGCTGTCTGTCATCAAAGCGGTGAGATCAGCCTTCAGCGCGGTGTAATCGATCGTGTTGAATGCTTCGACATAGTCAAAGTCCTCGCCATAGGGATTGGCGCTCTTGCCACCTTGCGTCAGGATATCGAGCTGGGTCGCCTCGGGCCACCAGTCGCGGTTGGTGCGGCCCAGAAGGCTGCGCATTCCGCCGTCCGCGTGGAACGGGCACCCATCCATTTCTCCGGTCTTCACGTCCATCGTCTCTCTCCTCAGCTTGTGAGCGCCCCGGCTCCTTTCCGTTAGGGAATCGGGATACACTCGGTTGATGGTGAGAAAATGACAGAGGGCCTGTGATTAGTCCAAGCGATTAAAGCGCAAAGATTGATCGGATTAGTAGATGTATACGGCAAAGGGTCATTGCGAGCACAGCGAAGCAATCCAGAGCGTCTGTGCAGGATGCTCTGGATTGCTGCGCCGCCGCGCTCTTCGCAATGAAGACGAGCGCGGATGACGGTCTGAAAAACGGACTCCACGCGATATCCCGTGAAGGAGGGGGTTCATGCGACCCTTGCGTTTTCCCAATAGCGGTCCCCGCCTTCGCGGGGACTCTCGATTTTCATTACGCAGCCTGTGCGATCTCGTCGACGGGCTCGTTGCGGATCAGGTAGTCGAACGCGGAGAGCCCCGCCTTGGAGCCTTCGCCCATGGCCACCACGATCTGTTTGTATGGCACGGTGGTCGCGTCGCCCGCGGCAAAGATGCCGGGCAGGTTGGTTGCGCCTTCTTCGTCGATCACGATCTCGCCGAACTTTGACAGTTCCAGACCGCTGTCCTTCAGCCATTCGGTGTTCGGCACCAGGCCGATCTGGATGAACACGCCTTCCAGTTCAATGGTCCGGTCCTCGCCGCTCTCGCGGTCTTTCACGATCATGCCGTTGACCTTGCCATCGGAGCCAGTGATCTCGGTTGTCTGCCCGTTGACGATGATATCGACATTGGAAAGCGAGCGCAGCTTGCGTTGCAGCACTTCGTCCGCGCGCAGTTTCGTGTCGAATTCGACCAGCGTTACGTGGCCGACGATCTTGGCGAGATCAATCGCCGCCTCAACGCCGGAATTGCCGCCGCCGATCACCGCGATCCGTTTGCCCTTGAACAGGGGGCCGTCGCAGTGCGGGCAGTAGGCCACGCCCTTGTTGCGGTATTCGTCTTCACCCGGAACACCCAGATTGCGCCAGCGCGCGCCGGTCGACAGGATCAGCGAGCGCGATTTGAGCACCGCACCGTTTTCGAAATGCACCTCATGCATGCCGCCTGCTTCGGCGGCTGGCTTGATCGCACTGGCCAGCGCCAAGTCCATCATGTCGATGCCGTTCTCGCTCACCTGACCTTTCAGGTTGTCCGAAAGCTTTGGCCCTTCCGTGTAGTGAGTGCCGGGCAGGTTCTCGATACCAAGCGTATCCTGCAGCTGGCCACCGAAACGCTCGGCTGCGATGCCGGTGCGAAAGCCCTTGCGCGCGGTGTAGATGCCCGAGGCGACGCCAGCGGGGCCACCGCCCACGATCAGCACTTCGAACGGGTCTTTCGCGCTCATCTTGGCCGCAGCCTTGTCTGCCGCACCAGTGTCGAGCTTTGCGAGGATTTCCGACAATTCCATCTTGCCATTGTAGAACGTCTCCCCGTTAAGGAAGGTCGCGGGCACCGCCATGATATCGCGGGCCTCAACCTCGTCTTTGTGCGTGCCGCCTTCGATCAGGGTCGCGGTCACATTCGGGTTTTCGAGCGCCATCAGGGTAAGCGCCTGCACCACGTCCGGGCAATTGTGGCAGGTGAGCGAGAAGAACATCTCGAACTCGTAACTGCCTTCGAGCGCGCGCGCCTGTTCCACCAGATCGGCGTCAATCTTTGGCGGGTGGCCACCGGCCCACAACAGGGCGAGCACCAGCGAGGTGAACTCGTGGCCCATCGGCAGGCCTGCAAAGGTGACGCTGCTGTCAGAATTGCTGACGCGGCGAATATCAAAGCTGGGGGTGCGCGCATTGCTGCCGTCGAACTGTGCACTCACCATATCGTGCAGCGCGGCGATTTCGGTCAGCAATTCGCGGGTTTGCGTGCTTTTCTCCGTGTCATCCAGGGTGGCGACCAGCTCAATGGGCTCGCGCAGATTGGCGAGGTACTGCTTAAGCTGGCCTTGCATGTTTGCGTCGAGCATGAGGGTTTCCTTTCCCGGATGGATATTGAGAGCGAGAGAATTCTGTGTGGCAAGTGCGGGCCCGGACATCGCCCCGCCATTGTAGGGGGGGGTGACGGAGTGCGATGCACCGGGCCCGGCTTGCGACCCTCAGGCTGATCCCATGGGCTCAGCCTGGCGGGCAACTCACGACGCGAAGACAGCGAGGGGGAGGGGGGGGATGCCATCCTCGCGCCGTGTAGTGGATGGACGTCCTAGATCTTGCCGACCAGATCGAGCGAGGGAGCAAGCGTATCGCTGCCTTCTTCCCAGGCTGCGGGGCAGACCTGACCCGGGTTGGCGCGCACATATTGCGCGGCCTTGATCTTGCGGGTCAGTTCGTTGGCATTGCGGCCCACACCTTCGCAGGTGATTTCCATGATCTGGATCACGCCATCGGGATCGACCACGAATGTCGCACGGTCAGCCAGGCCAACGCCTTCGCGCAGCACGCCGAAATTGTTCGACAGGATGTGCATCTGGTCACCCAGGAACGGGAAGGTCAGCTTGCTGATCTTGTCCGAATTGTCGTGCCATGCCTTGTGGCTGAAATGCGTGTCGGTGCTGACGGCGAACACTTCGACGCCCATGCCCTGAAGCATGTCGTACTTTTCGCCAAGGTCTTCGAGTTCAGTCGGGCAGACAAAGGTCCAGTCCGCCGGATAGAAGAAGAACACGGCCCACTTGCCTTCGATGTCCTTTTCCGTGACGTCGTAGAAATCTTCGCCGGCCTTGAACGCGGTGGCGGTGAACGGTTTGATGGTTGAACCGATAATACCCATAGTGTCTTTCCCCTTGGAAATTGGTGGTGGTTGATAGGTGATGAAATCTGTTGAGTTGCAGATAGTCATTGCTGCGCTGCACAAAAGCGGATTAAACCGATTGCCTTGATCGGTTTTCTCAATGGCAAGAACGGGAACCTTTCGGGATTGTTCCGAGCAGCGATCTGGGTGTGACCCCAATGGCGCTGGTCTCGCGTGTCTTGCGGCCCCTACGCGGTGAGATCGAGGATTTACCGTATCCGGGCATGCCAGCGATGCTTCATTGGCACCTTAACCACTTTGTCGTGCTGACAGCGGTGACCAGCGGCGTGCGCGCCAAGCGCTATCACATCCACGATCCTGCTCGCGGAGCGCTGGTTCTGAGTGAGGAGGACGTATCACAGTCATGGACAGGCGGTCGCCCCTTGCGACCAGATCGCCTTCAGGCACGGCAAGGTGGGCTACCACTCCCTGTTGAGCGGTTATATAGAGACGAACTATATTCAATCGCCGATTGGACGAATATGAAGGGCTAGATATGTACTTCGCGGGCGCACTTGGGATTGAGAGAATGCGGATCAGCGGTTCGCGAGTGCGATTTGCAAGTTAACAGTGTTCTTTTGCCAGTGTTTACTCTTTCCTATCGACAGTTGAGTTGCAAGCACGGGTCACACTCTGGCAAAAGGAAATCAGAGCTAGTCTCGAAGGGGCTTCACAATCGGGTTCTCAATCGTCCGATGGCCACTCCCACATCCAGAAGTGATCAGTAAATCGCGGCTTACATTGGGCCGGTCGCTGAATGACTGGTTCTGGGCGCCAAGAGGCGGAAAACGGGCTTTCGATCAGCGCCTTAGAAAGGGCGGCTCTCGACCCAAACTGAGTCGTTCACGATCGCTATATTGAACGGTCTGGTTCCTGCGGGAGCCGCCATTCAGCTTTCGGGATCGCGCAGCGGCCCTGCTGATGACCACAGGGGCCGTTCCCGGCACGAATTGACGATGTTTTGACGGTCCGTCCGGTTGACCACATCCCTTGCCAAAAGGCACATAAGTCGCACGCGGACAAGTTGAAATCATGCCACGTCGCGCAGCGCGCCAACCACCGGGTTGGCGCGAGCGGGGAAGATTTGGCCGATGCATTTCAGATGAAATCGACGACGGGGCCGCGTCGCTTCGCAGGGGTGAATACCGATGAAAATGATACAGCCGGGTCACGGTCGCAATCGGACCGGAGTGGGGCGATGACCCGCCCGCGTCCCACCGCCTTTGAAAGCGAGCTGGAACGGCGCCTGGCGATCCTCGCGCGCGGGGAAGACACGGATCGACTCTTGCCCGCGACAGACACCATAGCGCTCGCGGCTATCACGCTCGGCTCGTTCGCATGCATTCTCATCGCGCAGGCGCTCTAGGACATGGCCAACAACACACAGATCGAGGCCGCGCTGGCTGAAACGCTGCCGCTGCTGCCCGAGGAACGCAGCTGGTCGTTTCGCGACATGCTGGCGGTCAAGAGCGGGCTGTCGATTGCCACCTGGGGGTTCCTGTTTGGCGGAGCGACCGGCCAGCTGGTCGGCTTTGTCGATGGCTTTATCGCGCTATTCTTCGGCACGGCCCTCGGGCTTGGCATCCTGTTCTTCGCGCTGCTGCTGCCGGTTTACCGACAGGGTTGCGAGAGCTTCGTCTTCTTGCGCAGCGCCTTTGGCTCCATCGGCGCAGGTTTGCTGGCGGTGCCTCTGGTGCTTGGCGTGGTCCCGTTCTGGACCGCCATTCTTTCCACGATGGCTGGAGCTGCGACCGAAGAGGTCTTGATCGGTCTTGACCTCCTTGATGTTGACAGTGGCCTCCCGCTCGCTGCCGCCCTGTCCTTTGTGGTGCTGGGCGTCAGCTTCCTGCTCGCCGTGCGCGGGAGCAATACGCTGCGGCTGGTCAATCTGGCGATCGTGCCGCTGCTGGTTCTGCTTTCGAGCGGGCTGCTTTTGGCGGTGTTCGCTCAAGCGGGCTGGAGCGCAATTCTCGCCGCCGAGCCGCCTGCCATGCCGTGGGACCGCGCGACGCGGCTGATGATCGCGGTTGAGCTCAATATCGTCGCGGCGCTCTCGTGGTTCGGGCTTGTGGGCAACCTTATGCGCTATGGCACCAGCCCGCGCGCGGCCACCTGGGGGACGTGGATCGGGCTGGTTCCGGTTTCGCTTCTGCCCGGGATCGCAGGGCTTGCGTCATCACTGGCCCTGGGGTCCGCTGATCCGGTGCAGTGGATGACGCCGCTTGTCGGACCGGTCCTCGGTCTGGCGATGCTGCTGGTTCTGATCCTGGCAAATCTCAGCAGTATCGTCGGCATGCTTCAGGGCAATGTGGCAACGATCATCCACAATTTCGGGGCACCCATGCGGCGCTTCGGATTTGCGGGAGCGGTGGTGATGTTCTGCCTGATGGCCGCGCTCATCATCTGGTTTGCGAGCGAGGATCTCTACACGCAGTTCTACTCCATCGTCGCCTTCTACGG
This sequence comes from Erythrobacter sp., assembly GCA_049647465.1. Lineage (GTDB taxonomy): Bacteria > Pseudomonadota > Alphaproteobacteria > Sphingomonadales > Sphingomonadaceae > Erythrobacter. The sequence continues at coordinate 33,321 of JBARXS010000058.1, read as the reverse complement.
CGCGATCTTTGCAGCATGTGTCGGCGTGCTTCTCGCGGACAGGCTGGTGCTGAGGCGTTCAAAGGTCGATCTGGCCGGATTGCACTCAAACTCAGGCGGACCTTACCGCTTCTGGTTCGGCATCAACCCCGCCGCCTTTATCGCTCTCCTCGCCGGTTTCTTTGTCTACACCATGCTTCTCGAACCCGTCAGCCAGACGCCGAGCGCAGCCTTCCGCTATTGCTCCGCAAGCCTGCCTGCGATTGCGGTAGCCTTCGCGTTGCATATCTTGCTTTCGCGCCTGATCACCATTCCCGCTGGCAAGGGCGGCTATCGCGCCCGGCCCGGAGCCGCTCGGATCATCTCCTACGCAGAGCCGGCAGAATGAGCGATAGTACCTTCTTCGGGCATCCGCGAGGCCTCGCCTATCTTGCCTTCACCGAGATGTGGGAACGATTTTCCTTCTACGGCATGCAGTCGTTGCTCGTGCTCTACATGACGCAGGAGCTGTTTCTGGCGGGGAAGGTTGAGCAGGTCGCCGGGATTGAAAGCTATCGCTGGGCGCTGGAAAGCATTCTGGGTCCGCTGTCCACACAGGCGCTCGCAGGCCAGACCTTCGGGCTTTACGCAGGGCTCGTCTATTTTACGCCGCTTTTTGGCGGCTGGGTTGCCGACCGCTGGTTTGGGGCGAAACGCACGGTGGTAATCGGCGTCCTGCTGATGACCGCTGGCCACGCCGCAATGGTGTTCGAAGCCAGCTTCCTTCTCGCATTGTTGCTGTTGATCCTTGGCTCGGGCGCGCTCAAGGGCAATATCGCCTCGCAGGTCGGCCAGCTCTACCCATCCGAAGACGAGCGCACCTCGCGCGGTTTTGCGCTGTTCGGGGTCGGCATCAATGTGGGCGCTTTCTTCGGACCGATCCTGTGCGGCCTGCTGGCGCAGGTCTACGGCTGGCATTACGGCTTCGGGCTTGCCGGGTTGTTGATGGTGGCAGGGCTTGCGGTCTATCTCAAGGGCGCAGCGCATGTACCGGGCGACAAACCAAAGGCGGACCCAGCAGTTTCCCCGCAACCTTTCACGCGGGCCGAGAAGCGCTCGGTCGGCCTATTGGTTCTTGTTTATGCGATGATCGTCGTGCTCACCTGCGGCTACGACCAGACCTTCAATATGGGCATGGTATGGATCGACACCAATGTCGATCTCTCTACGCCACTAGGGCGCTTTCCGGTGGCTTGGTTCGTGGCGGTCGCTTCGTTCGCGATCGTTTTAGGCACCTTTGCAACAGTCGCATACTGGCGTGCGCTTGCCGCCAAGGGGCGCGAGCCGAACGATACGACAAAGATCGCGATTGGCGGTACGCTCGCCGGCGCGGGTGTTGCGCTGCTGGCTGCGGGATCGGCGTTTCGGGGCGATGAGCCCATTGCACTCCTCATTCCTCTGATCGCTTTCACAATTTCGGGGGTCGGCTTCGCTTGGTACTGGCCGACCGTGCTGGCGATGGCCGCGCGTTACGCCCCGCCACGCATTGCTGCCCGGGTCATGGCCGCCGCTTATCTGACGGTATTTTTCAGCAACATGACCGGCGGTTATGTCGCGACGCTCTACGAAACCATGGACCCGGCGATTTTTTGGTCGCTCAACGCGGGCTTCTGCTTCGCTGGCGGAGCCTTGTTCTTTGCCTTCGGCCCAGCATTGACCCGCGCGCTGGCGGCGAGCCCGATTGCGGAAACGAGCGACCTTGTGATCAATCAAAAGGAACTGCCAGCATGAGCGCGCGGCCCACCACCAAAACCGAGCGCTACGTCGTCATGGACGCGCTGCGCGGATTTGCGCTTTTTGGCGTGATGCTGATCAATATCTGGGAATTTGGCGGCGTCGACGTTCTGATTACCGAAGCACAGCTCGCCGCGTTGCCCAATGCGGCGCTGAACGACATAATCACGCCAGTCGTGCGGTTGCTGGTCGCGGACAAGGCCAACACTTTGTTCGCGTTCCTGTTCGGGCTTGGCTTCTGGGTGCAGATGGAGCGACTGGAAGCGCGCGGGGCGTCATTTAAAGCGATCTATTTGCGACGTGTGGTAATCCTGCTGGCGATCGGCTGGGCGCACCTCCTTTTCTTCTTCGCATGGGACGTGCTGCACATTTACGGCATCGGCGCCTTCATCCTGTTTGCCTGCCGCAAATTGCCGCCGCGTGCCATGCTGGCGCTGGGTCTCGTGTTGATGATGTTTGCCAAGCCGCTGATCTACTGGGCATTCGAGGCCGCCGGGATTTCTGGCCCCATCGCCGCATCGGTCGAAAATGACGAGTTCATATTGGCGACGCAGGCCGCAGCGCAGGCGGGCGATCTGCCCGGTTTCATCTACCAGATGCAGCTCAACACCACCTTTGGCTGGCTGCTGACCGGAGGGCTTGTCGGCTGGATCGCCTATGCGCTGGGGCGGTTCTTCATGGGCGCATGGGTCGCAAGGCAGGGCTGGATCCAGAATTCCGCGAGCAACCTTGCGCTGTTCCGACGCTGGTTGTGGCCGATGCTGCTGGGAGGGCTGACGCTCGAAGCCTTGCACCTGCTGGTCGAGCCACTCGAAGGCAGCGCCCACATCGAGGTTGCCGCCTTTGTCCTGCATGGCGTCGCCACCCCGATGATCGCTGCTGGGTATATCTGCGCGATCGTTCTTCTCTTCCATAGCCACACGATGAGCTGGCTGGTGAAGCCGTTCGCCCCCGTCGGGCAGATGGCGCTCACAAATTATCTTCTGCAGAGCGTTGCAATCCTGACGATCTTCATCGGCCTTGGCCTCGCGGGCCGGGCCGGTATCGCGACCTTCCTGCCGATGGTCGTCGCCTTCTACGCCTTGCAGATCATCTTCAGCTCCTTCTGGATGAAGACCTTCGCTTTCGGTCCCGCCGAATGGCTCTGGCGGGCGCTGACCTATGGCGAGTTTTCCAAGCTGCGCCGCCGGACGGAGGCCCTCGCATGAGCGGGCAACTGCAAAAGCGCCTCGGACTGCCGTTCGCCATCGCCGTGTGTGTTGGCCTGGTTGTCGGCACCGGGATCATGCGGACACCGGGCGAGATCGCCAACATGGTGCCCGACCCCACGATCGTCATGCTGCTGTGGCTGGCGGGCGGGCTTTACGTTCTGCTGATGGCCAATGTCGCGGCCGAGATTTCCTCGGCGATCCCGCGCTCCGGTGGGCATTACATCCCCGTTCATGAGGCGCTGGGGGATTCGATGGGGCTGCTCGTGGGTTGGACGATGTGGATTGCCGGGGTCGCCGCGACCGCCTTTCTCGCGCTCGCTGCGGCGGATTTTCTCGCGCTGATCGCTCCTGCTGCCGCAGATCATGCGAAGATCGTCGCGCTCTTGGTCCTGTTTGGCGTGACGGCCCTCAACTGGGCCGGGGTGGAAGAGGGCCGCTGGGCGCAGATCGTCAGCACGGGCCTGAAACTCGTCCTGCTGATCGCGGTCATCGGCGTCGCTCTGGCCATGCCGGCGGGCGAGGTCGGAGATGGCGCAGCCCCCGCCCCTGCAATCGTTGAACCGATCTCGATCCTGACGATTCTGGCCGGCTTGCAATTCATCGTCACGGTCTATGATGGCTGGTATGCTTCGATCTACTTTGCCGGGGAGGACAAGGATCCGGGCCGCAACATTCCGCGTTCGTTGTTCCAGTCGGTCATTCTGGTCACCATCGTCTACCTTGCGGTCAATTGGGCGCTGATCAGGGCGCTGGATTTTGAGACCTTGCGCGCATCGACCTTGCCGATGGCACAGGTGATCGAGGCGGCGGCCGGACGCTGGGGCACGATGACCGTGGGTCTAATCGCGGTGCTGATGGCACTGGGAACGCTCAACGCAGCCGTCATGAGCAACCCGCGGGTCCTTTACGGCATGGCTCAGGACGGCCTGTTTCTGAAATCCGCATCGAAGGTCAATCGCGGCGGCACGCCGACTTTCGCTCTTGCTTTGGGCTTTGCCCTTGCGATCCCGCTGATATTTTCGGGCGGCTATGTGTTCGTGTTTCGCCTGGTGGGGTCAATGGTCCTGTTCGGATCGTGCCTCTACGTGCTGTCCTATTTCGCGCTCAGAAAGCAGCAACCCGACCTCGCCCGACCTTACCGCGCCAAAGGGCATCCCGTCCTTCCCGCGCTCGCCCTGACGATCAATCTTGCGCTCCTGATCAGTTTTGTGATCGCCGAACCGATCAGCGGGGCACTGATGGCGGGGATGATCGCGATCTGTATTCCCGTCAGCATCCATCTCAAACGTGAAAAGCGGCAGCTCGGCCCAACAACCACATAGGCGCCTTAGCGGGTCGGCGGGTTGAAGGGAGCAGGGCCTTTCCGACAATCGCAAATCACAAGCGGGCTGTCAGGACGCGGTCCAACGCAAGATATTCGATTAGGACGCGCAGGCATGCGCACGAACGGCAGTTCTTGTCGTAACCAGACGTTCAACGCTGCCGCTCGGAATGGCACCAAAGTCCCAAACCCGGCCATTCGGCCATGCTGGTAACCTTGTCCGCTTTCAGGCGATCACTTGGCCAGCTGCAATGACCGGGATTGGGGCGCTTTGCGGACCTTGCGGTCGCGCTTGCTCTGGATTAGAATTGACACAGAGCTGGGAAGAGGCTGGTGACCTCGATATGTAGCGGTCGCCGGCCTAAACTGGCAAGCATAGCGTCGTCACGCGCACCGTGACGGAGGATGCTTAGAGGACTGTCGACTGCGTTCCCGTTGAATTTTCGCGACGGTGTTCACGCATTCCGAACAACTAATATCTCCCTTCCTGATGCCGCTAGACGATCTCCTCCAGCGCTATTTCGCCACGCATAAGCTGTCCTCGGTGCCCCAGACACTTTGGCCTCTGGCATTGAGCGCTGCCGGGTCGATTTCGGGCCTGAGCAGGATCGCGGCAAACGCTTCGCGCTGTAGTCTTTCCTGCATATTCTGGGGTTTGCGCCTGACCATGATATAGCGTTCGAAGACGAAGTTGACCGCGAGGTAGCAAGCAAATTCATGGACCTTCTCGCTGCATCGCAAGAAGAGGAAGAGAATTGACCCGATCGGTCAACCACGAACTCCCTCCATCTTGTGCCCGATACCAATCCGGCTTTCGTCGCGAACAGTCCTGAACCAGCTCAGCTGAGGCCAGCAACGCGCGCTCGCTACGGGCCGTGTTGGCAGCTGCGCTGCCTGCCCGCACCACCCCTTGCGAGCGGCGTTTCCCCTTCGGTCTTTCAAACCTTCGGTGCCGTCCTCCCATGACCTGTTTCTCCTGGATGTCCGCAAGCCGGAGATGGTCTCCGGTCAAGCGCAAAAGGAGCACCATCATGACCAACATCGCCATCCTCGCAGGCCGCCTCGCACGCGATCCTGAAACCCGTCAATCCAATGGTGGAACTAGCATCACTGCGATGACCGTCGTCACCGATCGCCCAGCCCGAAATGCAGAGGGCAAGACCTACAAAGATGAGAGCGGATACACCGCCAAGGAAAGCGAATTTCACCGAGTGACCTGCTTCAACGGTCTGTCGAAAACGGTCGCCGAACACTGCACCAAAGGTCAGCTCATTTCGGTACAGGGCCGCATCCATTACACGCAGTGGGACGATACCGATGGCGTCACCCGCTACGGCACCGAAATCCTTGCTGACAAAGTCGATTTCTTATCGCGCGGGAAGGGCTCAAGCGAAGACTGATCGAGCTCGAATTTTGCCAACTCTTGTGAGGCTCCGTCGCAGTGCGACGGGGCCTTTTCCTTTGCAATCCGCTACAGGATCGCCAGCAATTCTGATGCTCGGGTTTTGGCCTTCGCCTGGCTTTTTCACCTGTTTCAAGCACCGCGACAGTTTGATAGCTGGTGATGGCTATTTGGTCCCCATTTCGGAACAAAGCCAGAAAAGGCGACGCAGTGATAGCTATTTGCTCACGGCCGCGCGGCCTTGTCTTTGCGAATTAAATCTCTAAGAATCAGGCGATTGGAGCGGTTCGTGGCGGCATCGTTCAAATGAATGCCAGTCCCTATTGACTAAGCACACCGAACACGGACGCAGCAAGAGCCGCTGATCAAGGCGGGCTAGGCGGGGGCCGTTCCGCCCGCGCCTGCGCGCTCTGCCAGATCGGCGAAAACAGAAATCAGGTCCGCATCAGAAGCGTTGGCGATGGCGCCAGCGTCAATCTCCTCGCGCGACCATGTCAGCGAAGGGGCTTCATCGTCCAGCATCGCCCAGTCGGAGAACATCCGATCCTCCACCGCCCGTGACAACAGGACACGCACATTGGCGTGCCGATCATCTTGCGCTATGCGGGCGAACAGCGCGTCGATCGCGGCTTCAGGGCCTTCGATCAGCTGAATATACATATCCTGCCGGCAAATCAGCGCGCCGGTGATGTCGTTTTTCGGATTGTTGCGCCGCGCCTGAGACAAGATTCCGGCCAGCATCGGCTTATCGAAACCGAACGGCTGCGAGATATAGATCATCTGCTTCATCGCGAGATTTCCTGTGCAAGGCGCATGGACGCACTTACGCTTGCCGTCCAAGGAAAGATAGCGATCAGTGCAGTTTAAGCTTGGGCCGCACGATCCGGTTTACCCGGCCGATTGCCATCAGGGATACGCCTTTGAGCCAGCCGTGGATTGCCAGCAGGTGCATCGAATACAGCGAGGTATAGATGAGGCGCGCAATCCGCCCCTCCACCGCCATGCTGCCGCCGACGAGGTTGCCCATCAGGCTGCCCACGGTTGAAAAGCGGCTGAGCGATACGAGCGATCCGTTGTCGTGATAGACAAAGCCTTTGAGGGGCTTTTCCGATTTGCCCGCCTCGGCGCGCTTTTCATTGGCCATCACGATTTTCAGATTGGCAAACACCGTGTCCGCCATCTGATGCGCAGCCTGTGCGCGCGGCGGGATTGGACGGGTTTCGCCTTCAGGGATGTAGGAACAGCAATCGCCCATCGCGAAGATGCGATCATCCTGCATGGATTGCATCGTATCGCGCACGATGATCTGATTGTTGCGGTTGGTCTCAAGTCCCAGCGTCGTCAGGAATGATGCGCCTTTCACGCCCGCCGCCCATACGATCAGATCGGCGCGGATCGCATCGTCGTCGCGCGTCAGGATCAGGCCCCGCCGCGCTTTGATCACCTGTGTGTGCGTGCGCACTTCGACGCCGAGTTTTTCCAGCTCTTCGCGCGCGGCATCAGAAAGCCTGTCCGGCAAAGCGGGCAAGATCCGCTCACCCGCTTCCAGCAGGGTGACATTGAGGCGGCTCTCGTCAAACACTTCCAGCCCGTAATGCCGCAACGCGCCCGCAGCATTATACAGCTCTGCCGCCAGTTCCACGCCGGTTGCCCCGCCGCCTACAATCGCGATCCGCACCTGCGCGTTGGCATCGGGATCGGCGCTCATCACGCGGCTCACGCGCAGGCAATGGTTGAGAAGTTTGGTGCGGAACCGGTCCGCCTGTTCGCGCGAATCGAGATAGATCGCGTGATCCTTCACCCCGGCCACGCCAAAATCGTTCGAGATAGATCCGACCGCCAGCACGAGATAGTCATACCGGATCGTGTGGCCGGAAATCAGCTCGCTGCCGTCATCGTCGAGCACCGGGGCGATGTGAATCGCGCGCCGGTCCCGGTCGATCCCGGACAGCGTGCCCTGAAAAAAGCGATAGCCCCATTTGTAGCAATGCCCGCGATAGCCGACCTCATCCAGGTTGGCGTCAAGCGAGCCTGCGGCGACTTCGTGCAGCAAAGGCTTCCAGATGTGGCTGGGGTTTTTGTCGACCAGAATAATGTCGTGATTCTTGCGCCCGAATTTTGCGCCCAGCTTGCGCACCAGTTCCAGCCCGCCAGCGCCGCCGCCGACCACCACGATCTGCGTCTTGCGCCCGATCCCGCTGCGCCATGTGGGGCCGCTCGCAGTTTCATTGAGCGCAAGCTTTCCGTCGTTCTTTGCAGGAGCGCCATCCAAGGATGCAGGGTCCAGAGTGGACTGGATGTTCATAGTGCCAACGGGCCTCATACGTGGTGATACCTGAAACGGTGTCCGGCTCAAATAGCGGATCAGCGTATCGGTTGAATGGTTTAAAAGAGCTACACAGGTTAAAAATGAAGGACTGTAACCTGGAACAGGCGGTGCCTGCGCCATTCCTGGACTTACCCTGCCTATCAAAACAGTCAGGGGCGCGCTTTGTTCCGCACGCTTGTTTTCGCTCGTTGTGTTCTGCTTTCTTGAACGCGTCTGCGCTGAGGCAAACCGTCTAGTCGGCGCTGGCAGCAGCACCATGAACCAGGAGCGCGCGCTTGCGCCCCAACCCGAACAGCTTCTGCATAAACGCCTGATCGAACAGTTCGGCGTCGGGATCTTCCGCTTCGGCACCGATGGACTGGATATCCACCGTCACACCGCGTTCCTGCGCGAACTCTTGCAGGACCTTGATCGCGCGCTGGTCTGATGCCTTGATCGAGGCGGTCAGCGCGCGCTCCAGGATTGCGAAAGTCTTTGGCTTGGATACGCGGAAAACCGGCTGGAGCGTGCCGTTGTAAAGGATGGTGAGGCGTCCATTCCCGGCGCGGTTCCCGCCCCCGTTCCCAGCGCCCGTCTCCGGCTGCCGGTCAAGGATCACGGACAGCGGCACCGCCAGCACGCTTGACGTGGTGCCGCCATCCACATGCAATTCGGCGAATGTCCCGCCGGGCGTTTCAATGTCGATCAGAGCGGGCGGAAATGCGCCCGGAATGCTGGCGGATGCGATCAGGATCTTGCGGAACAGGTCGTATCGCGCGGGGCTTTCGCTGGTCGCGATTGCGCCCATGTCCCACACCACGCCGCGTTCTGCATCAAGATTGGTCGTCTGCACCAGCAGCCGCCGGCCCATCCGGTGTTCGCGCGCGACTGCATCAATCAGATCGGCATCCGCGTAAGTCTCGATCAGTTTGGCCAGCGGCTCCGTGCTGGCAAGCGATGGCCCTCCGAAAACGCCGCTGACCGGGGTGGCGCGATAGACCATGCTGGCGTCAATCGTGGTGTAAAGCCGCTTGAGATCGGGGTCGCTCTCCTCCCCGAGGAAGGCGAAGGGCGCGATCAACGCCCCTGTGCTGACGCCGGAGACGATGTCAAAATCCGGGCGGTGGCCGGTTTCACTCCAGCCATTCAGAAAACCGGCGGAGAACGCGCCTTTGTCCGAACCACTTGAAATCGCGAGCATTTCCAGCGGGCCAGCGCCTCCGGCCTCGGTTCCGGCAGCCGAGCGGTCCTGTTCGAACCGCGCGCGCCATTCAAGCCAGACTTGCGCAGGGGCATCGCTCCACACGCGGATATCTGCAAAGCCCGCAATCCGCGCCGCAGCCTGATCGCTGGCCGTGAATTCCGTGCGTTCTGGCAACGTAGCGCAGCCCGCCAGCAGAGCGGCAATAAGGGAGCCAAGCAGCAATTGCCTCAGAAGGGTGATCATAGCATTGCTAGACCATTGATAGGGCGCAAGCTCAAGCTGAAGGTGGTTTCGTGTGTGGGCCATGTTCGCGCAGCGTATTCTTTTTCACGCTATCGCTTCGCTACTTGAGCGCGTTCTTTTCTGCGCTACCGCTCCGCTACTTGAGCGTGTCTTCTCCGCGCTACCGCTTCGTTACTTGAGCGCGGTGCAGCATCTTGTGGTCCGCCAGCACCAGCGCCATCATCGCCTCGACCACGGGCGTGCCGCGGATGCCGACGCAAGGGTCGTGGCGGCCCTTGGTCCGCACTTGCGTAGCCTCGCCAGCGGAATTGATCGAATCCACCGGCGTCAGGATCGAGCTCGTCGGTTTGAACGCCACGCGGCACACCACCGGCTGTCCGGTCGAGATACCACCTGCCGTGCCGCCTGCATGATTGCTGGCAAAGACCGGGGTGCCATCGGGGCCGGGACTCATCGCATCCGCGTTCTGCTCGCCGGTCAGGCGCGCGGCTTCGAACCCGTCGCCGATCTCCACGCCCTTCGTCGCGTTGATGCTCATCATGGCGGCGGCCAGATCGCTGTCCAGCTTGCCATAGACCGGCGCGCCCCATCCGGCGGGCACGCCTGTTGCCACGCACTCAACGACGGCTCCCAGGGATGATCCGTCCTTGCGCGCAGCCTCCACCTTCTCGGCCCAGCGCACTGCGGCCCAGCTGTCCGGGCAAAAGAACGGGTTCTTGCCGATCTCGTCATAATTGATCGCGTCCCGCTCAATCGCGTCGCCGCCCAATTCGCAGACATAGGCGATGATTGTGACCTCCGGGATGATTGCCCGCGCCACCGCGCCTGCCGCCACACGCGCGGCGGTTTCGCGCGCGCTCGATCGTCCGCCGCCGCGATAGTCGCGGATGCCGTACTTCGCATCATAGGCGTAATCGGCATGGCCGGGGCGATAGCTTTGGGCGATTTCCGAATAGTCTTTCGACCGCTGATCGGTGTTCTCGATCATCAAATGGATCGGCGTGCCGGTCGTGACCTGCTGACCATCGGCATCGTCAAACACGCCGGAGAGGATCTTGACCGCGTCCGCTTCCTTGCGCTGGGTCGTGAACTTGCTCTGGCCCGGCTTTCGCGCGTCCATAAAGGGCTGAATATCGCTTTCGCGCAGCGGCAGACCTGGAGGGCACCCGTCCAACACTGCGCCTAGCCCCGGCCCGTGGCTTTCGCCCCATGTCGTAAAGCGCAGCACGCGCCCGAAAGTGTTTAAGCTCATGCGTGTTGCCTTAGCGAAAACGGCAGATGTGTCGAGAATGCGGGCGATTTTCCTACAGCGTGTTGCGACGGTAAGAGTGAATTGTGATGACGAGTGCCACTCCCAATTTGCCTTTTCGCCAGCCCTTTTTTGCTGTGATCGCTTTTCTCGATTGTGCGGCGTGACTGTGATCGATTGCATTTTGCCCCTTGGACAGTGTGTCAGGTGTGTCAGGCGTTGTGTGCCTGCGATGAGGCGAGGGGATAGCGGCGCTGTATGACGTGCGGAAAAGCGAGCGCCTCCTCTGGCCATCGCTCGGGGAATGCGGCAGTGATAGACGATGATTGCAAAGCTATCGGGCAGGCTGGATTCAACTGGCGATGACTGGGCCATCGTCGATGTTCAGGGCGTGGGCTATCTGGTGCACTGTTCGGCCCGGACGCTGAGTGCGCTGGGCGAGGCCGGGGCCGAGAACGAGGGGCGCTGTACGGTCCACACCGACCTGCAAGTGAGCGAGAATGACATGCGCCTGCTCGGCTTTGCCGAAAGCGCAGAGCGCGACTGGTTCCGCCTGCTGACACAGGTTCAGGGGGTGGGGAGCAAAGTGGCCCTCGCGATCCTGTCCGCGCTCTCGACCGGGGAATTGCGCGATGCCTGCGCGGCGGGCGATGCGGGACAAGTGGCGCGAGCGAACGGCGTGGGGCCAAAGCTGGCAGGGCGGATCGTGAACGAGCTGAAGGACAAGGCAGGTGCGTTGCCTGCGTCGGGGCCGGGCGGCGGGATGGCGGGTGTTGCAGTTGGCGCTGCGGGCGCGACGGCGGGAGGCGCGAGCGCGGATGCGGTGAGCGCGCTGGAGAACCTCGGCTTCAAGCCAGCCGTGGCCGCTCAAGCCGTGGCCCGCGCGGTGGCCGAATTGGGCGAGGATGCGCGCGAAGGGGAATTGATACGAGTGGCGCTGAAGAAGGCGGCCGGGTGATGAGCGTTATTGCTCACAAACGTCATCCTGAACTCGTTTCAGGATCCATCCCGCCTGCCGCGCAGATCAACCGGAGGCAGACCAAGCCCGACCGCAAGATCATGCCAATCAGGGTTCTCGCTTTCGACAAGGTTGATCTTCCACTGCCGGTGCCAGCGCTTGAGCTGCTTCTCGCGGGCGATTGCCGAGGCCATGTCGCTGAACATCTCGTAGCGGACGAGGTGGCTGACGCTGTACCTTGCGGTGAAGCCCTCAGTTCCGCGGTTCCCGTGCTGGCGCAATCGGCCAAGAAGGTCGCTGGTAACACCGATGTAGAGCGTCCCGTAAGGCTTGCTCGCGAGGATATAGGTGCAAGGTTGTCGCTCAAATTGCATGGTACGGAGCGTGCCGAGAAATGGACCCTGAAACAAGTTCAGGGTGACGAAAGAGGAAAAGAGCAACCGTCCCACCACCGTCATCCTGAACTCGTTTCAGGATCCATCACCGGCGCAACTCGGCAGCAAAGGCGCGAAGCCCAAATCGCACGCGAGGTCACGCCAGCGCGGGTTCGCGGCTTCGACCAGATTGATCTTCCACTGCCTGCGCCAGTTCTTGATCTGCTTTTCGCGTGTGATAGCGGCCTCCATCGTGTCGAAAATCTCGAAATGGACCAGTCTGTGAACCGCGTGCTGGCTTGTGAATCCTGCGGTCGCGCCCGTTCGGTGTTGCCAAAGGCGTGCGATCAAGTTCGAGGTGACGCCGGTGTAGAGCGTTCCGCGATAGCCGCTCGCAAGGATGTAGGTGCCGGGATGGATATCGCGCTTCATGGCTCGCACCATGATCGGCGATGGACCCTGAAACAAGTTCAGGGTGACGAATGTAGTAATTGGCCTCAGCGATGAACGAGGACACCCCCATCCACGACGCCACCCCCCAACCCGGCGACCCTGACACCGCGCTGCGGCCCAAGTCGCTCGCCGAGTTCATTGGGCAGGAAGGCGCGCGCGATAACCTGCGGGTCTTTATCGAGAGTGCCAGGGCGCGCGGTGAGGCGATGGATCACACGCTGTTCTTTGGTCCACCGGGGCTCGGCAAGACCACTCTGGCACAGATCATTGCGGGCGAGCTGGGCGTCGGCTTTCGCGCGACCAGCGGGCCGGTGATCGCCAAGGCCGGTGACCTTGCCGCGCTGCTCACCAATCTTGAGCCGCATGATGTGCTGTTCATTGACGAGATTCACCGGATGAGCGCGGTGGTCGAAGAGGTACTCTATCCCGCGATGGAGGACCGCGCGCTCGACCTGATTATTGGCGAGGGGCCATCGGCGCGCAGTGTGCGGATCGACCTGCCGCCGTTTACGCTGATCGGGGCGACCACGCGGCAGGGGCTGCTCTCCACCCCGTTGCGCGACCGGTTCGGCATTCCCGTTAGGCTGCAGTTTTACTCGGCTGACGAGCTGGATCGGGTGGTGACGCGCGGGGCGCGGCTGCTGGGGCTGGCGATTGAGGCGGATGGCGCGCGCGAGATTGCGCGGCGCTCGCGTGGGACACCGCGTGTTGCGGGACGGCTGCTGAGGCGGGTGCGCGACTTTGCGCAGGTTGCGGGGCAGCAAACGGTGACCCGCGCGATTGCCGATGATGCGCTGACCCGGCTGGAGATTGACCGCCTGGGTCTGGATGCGATGGACCGCCGCTATCTCTCAATGATTGCAGAGACTTACAAAGGCGGGCCGGTGGGCGTTGAAACACTGGCGGCGGGCCTCGCCGAACCGCGCGATACGGTGGAGGATGTGGTCGAACCCTACCTCATCCAGCTGGGTCTCCTCGCACGCACGGCACGCGGGCGGGTGCTGAATGATGCGGGCTGGGAGCATCTGGGGCTGGGTATCCCGAAACGTGCCGCGACTCGGCAATCGGGTCTGTTTGACGAGGATGCGGATTGAACGTGATCAGCCGTTGCGGCGCGTCAAGCTGATCAGGCAGACTAACAAACCTGCTAACCAAAACCGGATTTTCGGTATCATATCGGGACAGCGACCCTGAAATAGGCACCATTTCGCGGGGTTAGGCGCCTCGCGGGCTGCTGAACATGGTTAATCGCATTGTTCCGGCAAGCGATCACTGGTCATTACAGCATTGGATTTGGTGAAGGTCCGGATTGTCCGGGTCGAGCCAACGCAATGAACAAGGTCCGCGATTATGTCGATCAAACTGGCTGCTGCAAAGCTTTCCGCCACCGCAGCGGGCGTCGCCCTGATGACCGGGGGCGCTGTGCAGATTGCTCAGCAAGGAGGCGCTGTGCGCGTGGCCGAGCCGATGGTGACGGATAGCCCGATCTACAGCTCTGACGCGGATGGTAAACTGATCAAGGGCGCTCCGGCGCAGGCAATTGGCGAACCGAAATACATCAAGACGCGAACCCGTGAGCTGCCGCCGCTTCCTGTGCCGGAACAGCGCCGCCGCCGCGTGATCGAGCGCACGATTGAATGCCAGCCCATCCCTCAGGGCTTTGGCGGGGCTGGTTCGGTCGCCCAATCGGCACCGCTGCCCGCTGGCGCAACCAGCGCGTATATTGATCCCGAAGAGTGCCCGCCGATCGCGCAAGTCGCCTACGCACCCGCACCGCTTCCCCCGCTTCCGCCCATTCGTGGGGGTGGCGGCGGCGCGCCGGTAGTTATCGGCGGAGGCCTTGGCGGCTTTGGCGGCGGATTTGGTGGCGGCTTCTTCGGAGGCTTCTTCGGCGGTGGCGGCGGTGGAGGCGGCGACGTCAGCGTTGTCAGCACGACCACGACCGGCGGCGGAGACCCTGGAGCGACCACCAGTGGCTTCTCTTCCACCACAACGACGACGGGCGGTTCTTCGTCCACGTCTGGCGGTTCGACCTCGACCTCGGGTGGATCAACCTCCGGCGGTTCCAGCTCGACTTCGACGTCGGGCGGCAGCGATGGCGGCACCACCAATGGCGGCACGACAACCACCACGACCGGTGGCGTCAGCACAACTACGACGACAACAACCACCGGCGGTTCTAGCGGCAACGTCTCGATCACAACGACGGGGGGCTCGACCACGACGACTGGCGGCAAAAGCTCAACCACGACCACCACCGGTGGTTCGAGCGGCAACATTTCGAGCACCACCTCGGGCAATGTTTCCAGCACGAGCACGAGCGGCAACGTATCGAGCACATCGACCACCAGCACCACATCCGGGAATGTCACCAGCACTTCGGGCAATGTGAGCAGCAGCACGAGCTCTTCATCCAGCAGCAGCAGCTCATCCAGCTCTTCAAGCTCATCAAGCTCTTCGGGTGGCAGCGCGAGCAGCACTGGCGGCGGATCCAGTGGCGGGTCTTCGTCCAGCTCCTCTTCATCGAGCAGCTCGTCGTCTTCCTCGTCCAGCTCTTCGGGCGGGACGACCACGGGCGGGACGACTACGGGTGGTAGCCATCCTGGCGCTACAACGACTGGTGGTGCAACATCGACCGGTGGCTCTTCGAGCAGCAGCTCCAGCTCCAGCTCATCCTCGTCCAGCTCGTCCTCGACTTCGGGCGGCGCGACGAGCGGTGGCAGCACTTCGGGTGATATGACGAGCAGCACCAGCTCCTCTTCATCGAGTTCGAGCAGCTCATCGTCGTCTTCGTCCGGGTCGTCATCTGGCTCGTCCACGGGCTCATCAACGTCCGGGTCCTCGAGTTCGAGTTCTTCAAGCTCCAGCTCTTCTTCGAGCAGCAGCTCATCGTCGTCGACTTCGGGCGGAACCGACGTTCCTGCCCCGCCGATGATGGCCTTGTTCGGCCTCGCCGCCGCCGCGATCCTTGGTCGCCGCCGCTTTGGCAACGCAAAGGACAAGCGCGCTGACGAGAAACTCGCAGCCTGATTGCCCAAGCGCTGGTCAGGGAGCCACTGCCACCTCGCCGACCCAATCAACCTCAGCCGTTTTCATCGTGTCGCCCAGCTCCCACACATTGGTGTAGCCGTATCCGACCAGGTTGATGAAGGTCGGGATGTTAAGCGCCAACGGAGCCAGCTTGCTGGCAACGGGCGCGGCGTCATCGGTAAAATTGTTGTTGCAATAGATCAAGATAGGCCGATCCATATCGCCACCCAGCACCGCCTTGAGCTTGTCTTGGGTGAAGTCCGAGAAGGGCAGGTTCACCGCCCCTGCGATATGGCCCATCCGGAACGCCGCTGCTGACCGCGTATCCAGCACCACTGCGTCTCCGGTCGCGGCGCGGGCGAAGAAGTCCTCACGGCCCAACAAGCGCTCACTGCGCAGTTCCGCAACTTCCAGTGTCAGCTCGGTAAAGCCAGCGTAGTCAATCTGCGTGGATGTCTGGGGGGAGGGCTGCACCACGTCTTGCGCAAGCGCAGGAGACGCAAACGCCAGCATCACGAGCGGACATGACAGGATCAAACCGGTGTGTGTCTTCATGATTACCTCCGCATCGGGTGATGCAGCAGCAATCGTGTCTGATGGGTGAATGGCTATTTGACCGGGTAGCCAGCTGCCTGCCACGCCAGAATGCCGCCTGCGAGATGCGACCCGTGCTCCGCTCCGTTTGCTACCATGCTTTTAAGCGCGATCCCGGATCGCCGACCGGAGCGGCAATAAAGAAGCACCTTGCTGCCATCGCCAAGGTCCAGCTTTGCCGGATCGAACCGATCAACTGGAATATTCTCAGCGCCAGCGATGGCCCCTGTCGCGAATTCTTCGGGCGTGCGCACGTCGATGATGCGCACCGCGCCGTCCACAATAGCGCGAGCGAAGCTGTGAGGATTCATATCCGCAGAGTGATAGCCCTCGTTGGTCTGCGAAGGCGCCTCGACCGATGCCAGCTCAATGCCCGGCATCAGGGGCGATGGAGCAGCAGGCTCTCCCCGGGAGCCCCCGGAGCCGCCAGACCCATCATCCTGCGCTTCTCCCGAACAGCCTGCCAGCACCAGGCTACCCAATGAAAGGCCAACCCCCGCTGCCAGCAATGCTGATCGGTTGAAACGCATTGGCTTACGCCGCCAGTTTACGCAGCACGTAGTGGAGAATGCCACCGTTGCGATAATACTCCATCTCGTTCGCGGTATCGATGCGGCACAGGGCGGTGAAGGTGAAGGTCGTGCCATCGCCGCGGGTTACTTCGATCTCGATATCCTGAGCGGGCGTCAGGTCAGCCAACCCTTTGATCGAAAACGTGCAGTCTGCATCCAGATTGAGCGTCTCACGCGTGTCGCCGTCCTTGAACTGCAAAGGCAGCACGCCCATTCCGACAAGGTTCGAGCGGTGGATCCGTTCAAAGCTTTCAACGATAACGGCGCGCACACCCAGCAGGATCGTGCCCTTGGCTGCCCAGTCACGCGATGAACCGGTGCCGTATTCCTTACCGCCGACAACGATCAGCGGCGTTCCATCCGCCTTGTGCTTCATCGCCGCGTCGTAAATCGGCATCTGTTCGCCGTTGTAAGTGGTCTCGCCGCCTTCGACGCCGGGGACCATCTCGTTCTTGATGCGGATATTGGCGAAGGTGCCGCGCATCATAACGTCATGGTTGCCGCGGCGCGAACCGTAAGAGTTGAAGTCCTTCTTCGCGACCTGATTGCCCTTGAGATACGAGCCTGCAGGGCTGTCTTCCTTGATCGCGCCGGCGGGTGAGATGTGGTCGGTTGTGACCGAGTCGCCCAGGATCGCCAGCGGCTTTGCATCCATGATGTCGGTGACAGGCGCCGGGGTTATGTCCATGCCTTCGAAGTAAGGCGGATTGGCGATATAAGTTGAGCCTGCGCGCCACTGGTATGTGTCTGACGGCTCAACCGTGATCGCCTGCCAGTGCTCATCGCCATCATACACGTTGGCGTAGCGGGTTTCGAACATGGAACGGTCGATATTGGCCGCGCGGTGCTCTGCAATCTCGGCATTGGTCGGCCACAGATCGGCAAGCATCACGTCGTTGCCGTCCTGGTCCTGACCCAGCGGGGTGGTGGTAATGTCTTCGGTCACCGTACCCTTCAGCGCGTATGCCACCACGAGAGGCGGCGAGGCGAGGAAGTTGGCGCGTACGTCCTGAGACACTCGGCCTTCAAAGTTGCGGTTGCCCGATAGCACGCTGGCCGCGACAATATCGTTGCCGTTGATCGCCTTGCTGATCGGCGGGGCGAGCGGGCCGCTATTCCCGATGCAGGTGGTGCAGCCATAACCGACAAGGTCAAAGCCGATGGCATTGAGATCGTCCTGAAGTCCCGATTTCACGAGATAGTCGGTGACCACTTGCGATCCCGGAGCGAGCGAAGTCTTGACCCACGGCTTTGGCTTGAGCCCCTTTTCGACGGCCTTCTTCGCTACGAGACCGGCCGCGATCATCACATCCGGGTTGGACGTGTTGGTACAGCTGGTGATCGCCGCGATCACAACGTCGCCATCGCCGATATCATGCGCCGTGTCCTCAACGTCGACGCGCACAGCGCCTGCCTTCTTGTAGACCGACTTGAGCTCACCGTTGAAGAGTTCGTCCACCTCGGGAAGGATCACGCGATCTTGAGGGCGCTTTGGCCCGGCAAGGCTCGGCACGACCTTGGTCATGTCCAGATCCAGCGTGTTGGTGAACACCGGCTCTGCCTCCGGATCGAACCACATGCCCTGTTCTTTCGCATAAGCTTCGACCAGCGCGAGACTCTCTTCGCTACGCCCGGTCAGGCGCATATAGTCGATGGTCTTGTCATCAATGCTGAAGAAGCCGCAGGTCGCGCCGTATTCCGGAGCCATATTGGCGATGGTCGCACGGTCAGCCAGAGTGAGGTTGGCAACGCCCGGCCCGTAAAATTCAACAAAGCGTCCCACAACGCCCACTTCGCGCAGCATCTGTACGCAGGTGAGCACGAGGTCGGTCGCGGTAACACCTTCGGCCATCGCGCCGGTCAGCTTGAAGCCGACCACTTCGGGAATCAGCATCGAGATCGGCTGGCCCAGCATAGCTGCCTCGGCCTCGATCCCGCCAACGCCCCAGCCAAGCACGCCCAGACCATTGATCATGGTGGTGTGCGAGTCGGTGCCGACGCAAGTGTCGGGATAGGCAACCATATTGCCGTCCGGGTCTTCGCTCGACCAGATTCCTTGCGCGATGTGCTCAAGGTTCACCTGGTGGCAGATGCCCGTGCCCGGAGGAACAGCGGAGAAGTTTTCGAAGCTCTTCGACCCCCATTTGAGGAAGTCGTAACGCTCTGCGTTGCGCTCATATTCGAGCGCCATGTTCGCTTCCATCGCCTTGGGGTGGCCGAATTCATCGACCATGACCGAGTGGTCGATCACGAGGTTGACCGGAACCTGCGGATTGATCTTTTGGGTGTCTCCGCCCAGTTCCTTGATCGCATCGCGCATCGCCGCAAGATCGACCACGCAAGGCACGCCGGTAAAATCCTGCAACAGGACGCGCGCGGGGCGGTACTGAATTTCGTTGCCGGTCTTGGGGTCTTTCTGCCAGTCGACAATCGCCTGAATGTGCTCGCGACCGACAGTGAAGCCATCATCTTCAAAGCGCAGCAGGTTTTCCAGCAGCACCTTCATCGAGTTGGGCAGCTTTGACACGTCGCCCAATTGCTCAGCTGCCTTGGCGAGCGAGTAATAGGCGTATTCCTTGCCGTTTACGTTAAGCGTTGATCGCGTTGCGAGCGTATCCTTGCCGATAGCAGTCATCGCAGGTGTCCCATCCTTGTGTTGCTGGCCCTGTCGCAGCGGGGGCGTCAGGGGGATCCGGTGATCCAGTCCGGAGAGTATTCTCAAGGTCGCAAGTGCTAGACTGCGCCCCATAGGTCAAGTGGTGCGAGCAATCTTCCGCGCCGAATGCGACTAACGTCGGACCATCGCAGGCCGTGAAACATAGTTTACGAGAGTTTACTTCGCAGAATCGGCTTCTTTTGCCATTGGGGTCCGCGGACACTGGTTAGGAAGGATCATACGCAGTGGGGGCGATATGAGCACCGAACAGGAACTCGCATCACAGGCTGCCAGCTTGCGGGCCGGAGTAGCAGTAACAGTTATGATCGTGATCGTCTGTTTTTGTGTGGCTTTTGCGTTTTCCGACCGAAGTCCTGCGAGCGAAACAATCGCCGCGACACATTCTATCCCTGCCGGCGCTGATATGCTGCGCGTCGTTCGCTAAGGGGGCGCTAAGGGTCGCAGGGGGCTCTTAGAGCACCGCAGCGGCGGCCTTTCGGGTCGCAGCCGGTATGGATCGCCAGCACCGCGCGTGTTGGCACCTAAGGGAGCCGGAACGGCGTGGGGACAGCGGTTCCGGCTTCCGATCTTTCCAATCAGGTCATGCGGCACTGGCGGATCGTGTCGCGATCCAGCAGCCCGCGACAATCAGCGCTGCCCCCGCAATCGTGGGCACCGCCACACTTTCACGAAAAAACATCCAGCCAAACAGGCTCGCCCACAGGAATCCGGAATATTCTATCGGGACAAGGACTTGCGCTTCGGCGCGCGCATAGGCCCATGCAATCGACATCGCCCCGGCGACCGTCAGCGCGGCGGCAGCGGACAGCGAAACAAGCGTCCCGGCCGCGGGCGTCTCCCAGAAAAATGGCGCAAAGCACAATAGGACCAGCCCGCCAACGCCGCTGTGAAAGGTGGCGACTTCGACGGGTCCGGCCAACTGCGATTGCCGCCGGATCACGACGAAATTATAGGCATAAAGCAAAGCCGAAAAGGCCATAGCGGCCAGACCGCTCCACAATTGGGGGCTGATCGTCTCCCGGCCCAATTGCCCGCTCACAATCACCAGTGTCCCTGCAAATCCCAGCACGCTTGCGATGATTGCAGACCGCTGGATTGCCTCGCCCAGAAACAGATGCGCGAAATACAACGCGATGATCGGCGCGATAAAACTGATCGCGATTGCCTCTGCGATGGGCATCGTGGTGAGCGCGTAGAAAAAGCTGAGCGCCATAAATGCTGAGACAACACCGCGCTCCAGATGCAGTTTCAGCACGGCGCGTGATGGCCATGTCGTGCGCCGTGCGAGCCAGAACGGGCCGATAATGGCCGCTCCGATCAGGGCGCGCAGCACCGTCGCGGTGTAAGCGCCTGCGGCCAGCGCGGCGTCTTTCATGAAAGCGTCCATCAATGCCAGAAAGCCGACGCCCGCCGCCGCCGCCAGCAATGGCGCAAACCGATGATGCGGGGGCAAAGTCGTGGATGTTGGTGAAGATGCTGGCGGGGACATGGCTGAGCGCCCTAAGCGTATAATCCAGACACGTCACCTGAGCTTGATGGCCCCGGCACACGCTGCTTTTCAGGCATAAGCGGTATATCTACCGAGGATCGCGATGGAAACTTGCCCAGATTCATCGGAGCGAAAGCCTGTCTGTTTGATACTGGAAACCAAGCAGGGGCATGCTTATCATACATATCAAAGAACACCGCGCTTTGCGGAAGGGTTTGAGACAATTGAGGCGATTATGCGCAAGCGGGTCAATATGAGCACGGCAAAAATGACAAATGAAGCACGAATACGGGCGGGCGCAGCGGCGCTCGGGCTGATCGCTGCCGGTTTGGTTTCCAGCGGCGCGCTTGCACAGGGGCAGCCTGAAAACCTGCTGCCCGA
Organism: Erythrobacter sp.; assembly: GCA_049647465.1. Taxonomy (GTDB): domain Bacteria; phylum Pseudomonadota; class Alphaproteobacteria; order Sphingomonadales; family Sphingomonadaceae; genus Erythrobacter. The sequence continues at coordinate 12,103 of JBARXS010000058.1, read as the reverse complement.
AGCTGCGCAAGAGCCCGTTGTCGAGGCGGCCGACGAGACTGCTGCCGAGCCTGCTACGGGCTTTGACGCGGCTTTTCCGCAATCGGTCTCCAACCCGGTAGATCAAGGTGCAGACGCCGAAGCTTTGCCGACAGTGCAGCCGTGGTCGCTTGATGCGGTTCAGGCCCTGATCACCTATATTGAAGGAATCGCCGCCGAAGGCCTCGACCCCGGTGACTATGATTTGCAGGCGCTCAAGGTTTCGGCGCAGTCCGGAACGAGCGTGGAGCTGGATCAGCTGGCCTCAAAGAATTTCACCTGGCTGGTCGAGGATCTGCGCGATGGCCGCACGCCAATGGACGCGCGCAAGCAGTGGTTCGTTGTCGATCCCGACCGCGACCTGTATCGGACCGAGGAATTGCTCGTCAAGGCGACCGGTACTGGCGATGTGTCAGGTGTGCTGAACGGGCTGCATCCGGCCCACGCCGATTACGCCGCCCTGCGCGCCGAACTGGCCGCGACCCCGAAAAGCGAAGGTGCCAAGCGCAAGCTGATCCGCGCCAATATGGACCGCTGGCGCTGGCTGGCGCGCGATCTGGGCACGATCCACCTCATCACCAATGTGCCTGAATACCAGCTGCGCCTGCGCGCCGGGGCCAAGACCTTTACCTACAAGACTATTGTCGGAAAGCCGGGCCGCACAGCGACCCCGCAGCTGGCCGAGAACGTCTCCGGTGTGGTTTTCAACCCGACCTGGACAGTGCCGCAAAGCATCGTGAAGGGCGAGGGGCTGGGCGCGCGCGTGCTCGCCAATCCCGCCTGGGCCAAGCAAAAAGGCTATAAAGCGACCAAGGGCGCAAATGGCTGGATCACCGTCGTGCAACAGCCCGGGCCAACCAATTCGCTGGGCCGGATGAAGCTGGAAATGCCGAACCGCCATGCGATTTTCTTCCATGATACGCCTGCACGCGGGCTGTTTGGCAACGCCAACCGCGCCTTGAGCCATGGCTGCATCCGTACCGAACGTGCGCTGGAGCTGGCCATGACGGTGGCGATCCTGGGTAAGGGTGCATCCAAGGACGAAGCGGTCGAAATCGCAACCTCGGGCGAATACACCAAGGTGCCGATCAATCGCGATATCCCGGCCTATATCACCTATTTCACGATGGGAACGGATACCGAGGGCAACCTTGCGACCTTTAAGGACATCTATGATCGCGATGCCCCGGTCCTGGCCAGCCTCGATAAGCCGCGCATGGAAAACCGCGCCACGGTGAGCGATGACGAGGTTATCGTGATTGAGGATGATCCGCGCGCTGGCGGCTGATCAATCAACTGCTGCCAGAAACCGTTCCAGCAGAATAGCCCGTCGATAGGCGATGCCCGCTGGCAGGGCATAGGCGAATACGAAACCGTAAATGATCGCCTCTGCATCACCGCTGTCCGTGAGGTAATGCACCGCTGTCACGCCTGCGAGAGTGCTTGTGGCCAGCACAACAAGCACCGCAAACCGGTTCGATAAATGGTGGCGCATCAGCAGCGCGAGCGGCAAACCGAAGGCCGCGATATAGAAAGTGGCAAACAGCGTGCCTGCGATGGTGGCAAAGACGAACCACGCGCAGAAGGCTATAACTGTCCCGGCAGGCCCGGCTTCTCCCAGCAGACCGCCAGCAGTTCCAATGTCATAAGCGATAAAGCCGATCGCAACGAGCACGGACCCAACCACGGACGCCTGAAATGCGGCAGGCAGAATGGCTCTTAGCGCCGATCCAACATTAAGATTGAAGCCGGCGGCAACAGGCTGATAACCCGAATGCGAAGCAGGCTCAGGGCTGTCCAGCCAGCTCAGAATGCCCCCGGTACATATCGCTGAGCAACACTGGGCCGGTCAGGCGTCAGCATTTCAAGATCGCCGCGCATTGCGACGCTGCCATCGTCCTGCAAGCCGATGGAATCCGCAAACAACAGCCGCCCGCCTGACAGGTTGAGCAGCGCGAGCTTGAAATCCGCATCGCCCATCGCGAAACATCCGTTGGAGCGGCCGAGCCTGCCCCAGCGTTCAAGATGTGATGCTTCGGCATAGCGGGCGCGGTGCATTACGATATATCGCCGCAGCGCCGCATCGTTCGTCTCGTCCAGCCCGCCAAGCCGCACTGAAGTGCCATAGCGGCCCTGATACCATTCCCACGTCACATAGGCACCGCGGCTGGTCGCGTTGGAGCCTTCGACGTTCGAGTACCTGTTGAGCCAACCGTCATGTTCGGGATCGGACCCAGCGCCGTGGCTCACACGAAAGCTGCGCACTTCCTGCCGGTCCAGATTGACGAAGTGAAAGCGCCGCTGGGCCGAATGCAGGCCGTAATCGGCAATCCCGACGATATCGCGTTTCCAGATGGCATCGCCTGCGCGAGCCAATTCGTCGCTCGCAATCTTGAACAGGGCACGATCGCGCGGTGTGCCTTTTGCCGGTTGGGCAAATAGCCGTGTCGGGGCGAGCGCAGGGGCCGCCAGCGCAGCGCCCGCTGCCAAAGTCCCTTTGAGAAGATCGCGACGTTTCATCATCAACTACCTTAATATAAGGATAGTATCGCAAAAGTGAACGAAAAGGTTCCGGCCAGAAATCTCAGAACGCCGTGCGATCAGGTTGCGTTCGCCGCTTCGTGCGCAGCCCTGGCCGCCATCCCCAGCTTGATCACGCCGGGCATGTTCGCCTTGATCGTGCCGCCGATACCGGCCAGTTTTGCAAGGCGCGGGTCGCCTTCCTTCATCATTCGCGCGACCGCAGGCCCGGTCGGGTGCAGGCGGCTGCGGGCGTTGAAAGCGTTGACCTTTTCATTGGCGGAAAGGATCGCGGTGCTCATCAGATTGGCCATCACCGCATACGGATACGCATCGGTCGTATCGGTCAGCGGCGCTGGCGGGCACAGGTCATTCTTTTCATCGTCCGTTTCAAAATTGACTTCGAGGAACGCGGCGAGCGAAGCGCTGTAGGGCACGAAGGGCACCTGCGCCAATTGCAGCGTGATGCGGTCTCCATCAAAGAATTTGCGGCCCGTATCGCGCACTTCAAATGGCACCGCGCTGGCCGAGCAATTGATGAAGAGCGTGTTTTGCGGGAGGTCCACACTTTCCGACGCGAAATGCATTGCGCCCGGTTCGATTTTCGTAACGTGGCCCTGACGATAGACGGTCTTGATCTGGCGCAGCAAGTCCAGTTCGCCTTCCGAAAGAACAGCGAAATGGAACATCTTGGGCGTCACACTTTCGTCAATGCGCAGCATGGTGCCGCGCCGACCCAGCTCTGCGAACATTTCATCGCCGTTTTCAGACATATTGGCAGCCTCGACCAGATCGGTCTGAAAGGTCACCAACCCCTCAATCTCGTGATAGGCGGGCTGAAGCAGTTTGCGGTTGAACATCCAACTGTCACGCGGTCGCACCCAGCCGATATTTTCCGGCGCAACGCCCGCTTCCAAAAGCCAGACGGCGGTGTCCATTGCGGTTTTGCCGCCGCCGATCACGATATAGCGATCCGGCAGATTGTCTGCGTCTTTCCAGAGACCCGGCAAATCGCCCGGAATGGCAAAGCGCGTGTCCTGCGCAATCTCGAAAGACGGTGTGTGGGTTGAGGGAACCGAGGTCTGGAACCATGTCCCGTCCACCAGTTTGCGCCGCACGCTCACGCTGGTTTCCTCACCCGAAAGAATGCCTTTGAGACTGTGCTGGCCCGCCTCGCCGCCTTTATATTCGGTCAGCGGCAGATATGTGACCCGGCCACTTGGGATCATCCGCTCGCTCATCAGCTTGCTGTAATAGGCTAGGATTTCCGCATGCGGGGCGAGCGGGAACATGCCCGCATTGTGCCCTGTCGTATCGCGCCGGTCAGGGCAGAGTTCCATCGAATTGACCCCGTATGTGGCGCTGGGCTGATGCAGCGCGACGAAGGGATAGGCATCGTTCCAGTGACCGCCCGGCTTGGCATGCTTGTCTACGATTGTGATGTGGCAATCGGCGTCTTCGTCCAGCAGCGTATCCGCAAAGGCAAGCCCGACCGCGCCCGCGCCGATGACCAGATAGTCGGTTTCTATTGTCGGCATTTTGGGTCTATCCTTACAGGCGAGGCGTGAGTGATTTCTGTGGCTGATGCGACGCTAGGCGAAACGCTGCAAAGGGGAAAGTTGAATGGTGGTTCGAATGCATCTGCGCGGTGCGATGGTTGTTGCCGCAATGGGGGTTATGACAGTTTTGGCGGGGTGCGTTGCGGCGGCTGGCGAGACGGCTCAAATTGCTACCCCGACCGCAACCGAGGCTCCAAAGCCCGCGCCTCAGCCGACGACTCCAGCGCCAGCACCGATTGCCGTCAGCAGGCCGGCGATCCCCGCCCTCAAAGAGCTCACTCTGGCGCGCAGCAGCATCGCCGAAGCGCCTCGAACCATAACGGTGGAGGCCGCGGAAATCCCGGAAAGGCCTACCAAAATCCTTGACCCTGCAATGGCTGAGCGGTTGTTCGCCAACACTGGCGCTACCCTGCAATGGATCGGTTGGGAAAAGCGTGGACGTACGTGGGTGGCGGTCGATGATCGCGGCTATTGGCTGGTCACAGGGGAACAGAAGGGAGCTCAGGGCGAGCGACTTAGCCTTGAGGGATTTGTCACGGAGATAGGCCCCGATTATTTCCTGTATGACGGGACGATCAAGATACTGGGCACACCATCACGCGATCGTCTGTGCAATGTCAGCAAGAGAGGATGGCGGTTCGAGATTACGCAGAACCGCAAATACTGGCGCCTGCGCGAGTTCGAATGGTGTGACCGGCTGACTGACTATATTGATATCTATTTCTAGACAGAATTTCAGGGGTTTAATCGGTGCGCAGGACCATCTGGTCGTCGGTGATTTCCACCCCATCGACCTGCGCCAGCCATGATTGGCCCAGCAGCGATACGCCAAGACCTTCAGGGATGATCACCGCGTTCACATTGCGGCGCACGATTCCGCCAATCTCCACTTCGCGCAGGCGGGCTGGCACGCCGTAAACCGCGCCGCTTGCGCCTTGCCCGATGACTCGGACTTCCGCTTCGTCCCAATGCAGGCCCGCGGCATCTGCATCCCGTCCGGTCAGCGCAATCACGCTTGCGCCGGTGTCCACCATCATGCGAACAGCCGCGCCGTCGACGCTGGCTGAGGCGTAGAAATGCCCGTCGCTCTGGCGGTCCAGCGTGTGATCGCCGCTCGCCCAGCCGCTGTGGGGACCGCTGGCGAATGTTGAGGAACCCGCGCTGGCGGACGGCTTTGCGCTCTCCGCCTCGTCGGCGCCCTCTCTGGGCACCATCAGGATGGCAAATCCGCACACACAGGCGGCAAAGGCGACGGTCCGGCCAAGCATCCTCTTCGTATTAGCGCGCGAACCTTAAAGCTCTTTGAAAGCCGCCGATTGGATGCTGCCCGGCGGGGAGTAGGCCGTGTTGGCCTGCGCCATGGTGAGCATCGAGCGGGCATGGCGCGCCGCCACCTCACGCTGGTCATCGCCATATCCGCCGCCCAATGCCGAGGCCACGGGAAGGCCGCGCGCGCGCACCTGATCAATGATGAAACGGTCGCGCAGGTTCAGCCCCTCATCCGATAGCGCAAGCCGTCCAAGCTTATCATCGACATGTGGATCAACGCCCGCCTGATAGAACACGAAATCGGGCGCAAATCCGTCGAGTACTTTGGGAATATGATTGGCCAGAACCGCCATATAGCCTTCATCATCTGTGTTGTCGGGCAGGCCGATGTCGATGTTGGAGCGGGCTTTTCGCACCGGAAAGTTCTTCTCCGCATGGACGGACAGCGTGACGATATCCTCGCGCCCTGCTGTCAGGCTGGCGGTGCCGTCGCCCTGATGTACATCAAGGTCGATGATCAGAATGCGGCGCGCGAGGCCTTGCGCGATGAGCCGGTTGGACGCGACCGCGAGATCATTGAACACACAATAGCCCGCACCCGTATCAGCCAGCGCATGGTGGCTACCCGCCGCGCTGTTTGCGGCATAGCCGTGCTGCATCGCAAGCTGCGCGGCCAACCATGTGCCGCCATTGGTGTGGCGCACGCGGTCGCGAATGCGGTCTGTTACGGGAAAGCCGATCCGGCGCTCCTTGGCGCGGGGCACGTCGGCGCGGAACACCTCATCGACATAAACGGGATCGTGCACCGCTTCGAGCCATTCGCGCGGGCACGGATCGGGCGCATGTTCGGTGATGCTTGCACCCGAAGCCCGCAACTCATCCATGACAAGATAGTACTTGTCGAACTTGAAGGTCCCGCGCTGAGGGCGCGGCGCCATGTAATCGGCGTGATGGACAACGTGGAGCATTAATCCCAGACGTCGATGCGAGTATGTTTTTCTAAACGCGATAAAAGGCCTGGCATAAGATCATTCACTTCATCTTCCGCTGCATAAGCAGCATCTAGAAACTCCCTTTTATTGTCTTCATTGCTTTGCTCGGAGTAGTATCTGGCTCGTCTCAATTTTAGAATAAATGTGAATGACGATTGCACCAAGTTTCCAAAGTCATCCACAACCTCTGCAGGGAATAGAACCTTAATATCCCACAAGAGTGCTTGAAGTGCGGTGGCTTGCTCCATTTGCAATCGCCCATTTTCGTTCCAAACGGAACAGAGTTCGCGCATCCTCGAGACGCAGTCTGCTCGTCTATCAAACAACTGTAGTTTCAAGTCCGCTTCTGCAATCCTAGATTGGCTTTCAAGGATGGCGGTTTGACGAGCGCCTAATTTCCACGCCGCGCCGACGGCGAAAAACCCTGTCGCTAGCGTCGCCACCGCTTCCCAAGTTATTGGCAGCAACTGAATTTCAGGTAGCAATTTTCAAACCTCTGCTTTCGCCAACACCTCGAGCTCTGCGTAAATCGCGTCTTCCTCGCGAATGGCAGTGTTGCGCCAGCTCGTTGCAGTCTTGGCGTTCACAAGCTCGCCGTCCGCCGTCAGCACCAGCAGATTGGGCGTGCCCGGCAGGTCATCGAGGCCAAAGCGCTTGGCGATGGCGAGGTTATGGCCGTCGCCCCTTTGCGGCATTCCGACATTGACGAAGACCAGCTCATATTCGCGATCAATCAGCCCCGCAAAGCGCGGCGTCTCAAGCCATCCGGCGAGTGCGCGGCTGTCGTGGCACCAGTTTGCGCCCATCACCAGCATCACGCGTTTCCCGCTTTCACCCGCGCGTGCCAAGGCCGCGTCCACATCCGCTCCGGCGTCCTCGGTCACGTCATAGGCGGCAGATTCGGGGTAGTCGTGACCTCCCCCGACCGCCTGAAAAACCGCTGCGCAGCCGGTCAACAGCAATGCGGCCAGAAGTCCCGCGACAATCGGTTTGATCATTCGGCAGCTTCGGCTGGCTGATCTGCGGCATGCGGGTCGAAGGCAAACTCTTCGCCTGCGTCGATCTTTGCCGCTTTTTCCTCGACCAGTTTCACGATGTGATCGAGCATGTCCTCATCATCAATCGTGTGACCCTTCACGCCGGACAGATACACCATATGCTTACCGTTGCCGCCGCCGGTCAGGCCGATATCGGTCTCGCGCGCTTCGCCCGGACCGTTGACGACGCAGCCCAGAACCGAAAGGCTCATCGGGGTCTTGATATGCTCAAGCCGCTTCTCCAGAGTTTCGACCGTGCGGATCACGTCAAAGCCCTGACGCGAGCAACTGGGGCAGGACACGACCTTCACACCGCGCGTTCTAAGGCCCAGCGCCTTGAGCATGTGGTACCCGACCTTGATTTCTTCTTCCGGCTCTGCCGAGAGCGAGACGCGGATCGTGTCACCGATGCCTGCCCATAACAGGCTGCCCATGCCGATGCTGGATTTGACCGTCCCGCCGATCAGTCCGCCCGCCTCGGTAATGCCAAGGTGCAGCGGGCAATCCACCGCTTCGGCCAGACCGTGATAGGCGGCGACCGCGAGGAACACGTCAGAGGCTTTCACCGCGACCTTGAATTCGTGAAAGTCGTGGTCCTGCAACAGTTTGATATGGTCGAGTGCGCTTTCGATCAGCGCTTCGGGGCAGGGTTCGCCATACTTTTCCAGCAGGTCTTTTTCGAGGCTTCCGGCATTAACGCCAATGCGGATCGCGCAGCCATTGGCTTTCGCGGCGCGCACGACTTCGGCGACCTTCTTGGAGGAACCGATATTGCCGGGATTGATGCGCAGGCATGCCGCCCCGCCATCCGCCGCTTCTAGTGCGCGCTGGTAGTGGAAATGGATGTCCGCCACCACCGGGATGCGTGATGCTTTGGTGATCTTGCTGAAGGCCGCCGTCGCTTCTTCGGTGGGGCAGGAGACGCGGATGATGTCACAGCCCACTTCCTCACACCGGCGGATCTGGTCGATCGTTGCGACCGCGTCTTCTGTCGGGGTGTTCGTCATCGTTTGCACGGTGATCGGCGCATCGCCGCCCACGGGGACATCGCCAACCATGATCTGGCGGCATTCGCGCCGTTCAACCGTGCGCCAGGGCCTAAGTGCGTTCATGTAACCGTCTTCCAAGCTGAACTCTGACACACCTGACACACTGTCCAAGGGTCGAAATCTCACAGGACAGATGGCCAGGACCAACAAAGCCTTTATGGCGATTACTCTGACGTTTTGCGAGCCTTAACATGGGGTCGTCTTAACAAAGCGAACCCATGGTAGGAAACAGTGTTCACCACCGGATCAGGGGCGGCACTGCAAAACGGCAGGCGAGGGCAGCGAGCGCCACAGGCGCCACATGCCAGATGCCGACATGGCCGACCGTGTCCAGCGGGCAGGTGATGCCATAGGCGAGAGAACCCAGCGATCCGCTGGCCAGACCCGTCAGCCATGCGGCCCGCTCAATGGATACAGGCGCACCGCGGCGCAGGAACATCACACAGGCGGTTGCGACCAAGGTGGCAGCGGCCAAACCATAAGCGGCGCATTCCCAATAGGATGTCGCCGCATCGGCAAAGCTGGTGCCATGATCATGGCCCGCTTCGACAGACAGCAACGTGATGATCGCGGCCACGGGGACAACGCCCAGCATCGCTGCGCTCCAGAACGGAGCCGATCCGCGTGTTCCCACGCGCGGCAATGCGCCCGCCACAAGGGCGGCTGTGCTGGATGCGCCAACCATCGCCAGCAGACCATTGACGATCCAGAAGAACGCGGAGGCTCTGCCGGTGATCATGCCTGTCCAGAAACCAAAGATCGCGATTGACGCAATCCCTGCGACAATCGTGGCAAAGGTGATCAGGGCCGCGCCATCACGCGGACGCACGCGCTTTGTCGGCGTCAGGTCCTGCGTCATCGCGGCGATCAGGTCTTCGCGGGTTTGTTGCTTTTCCATTTTATTCTGCTTCCTCAACCAAGGTGGCCAGCTTTTTCAGGCCGCGATGGATGTTCACTTTTACCAGGCTTTCACTTTGCCCTGTTTTCTCTGCGGCCTCACGGATCGAGAGTCCGTCAATCTTGACCATTTCAATCACCTCGGACTGCTTGTCGGGCAGTTGCCTGAACAGGCGATCCAGGCTGACGCGGGCAAGGACAACTTCTTCTTCGGAGTCCTCTACGGCATCGTCTTCCATCAGTTCCTTGCCATCGTGTTTGTACACTTTGCGCAGGTGATCGACCCACCGATACCGTGCAATCGCCGCGAGCCACGGCAGGAACGCACGAGCCGGATCCCATGTCGCACGCTTTGTATAAAAAGCGATCAACACTTCCTGAACCAGATCATCAATCTGGTGCGGAGGGATGCGGCGCCGGAAGTACCGCTCCAGCCAGACCCCGACCTCTGACAGCAGCACATTGGCGGCGGCTTTATCGCCGTCCTGTGCTGCCACCATAAGGCGGGCGAGGGTGGGTTCGTCGGCAACCATTTACGCTGCGAGCCCTTGAGCTTTCCCGCCCGTCATTCTGGCGATCAGCGCATCGAGCGAGAACAGTCCCGGACCACGGCTGACGATAAAGGCTGCCAGTGCGATCACAGTTATGGCCCAGCCAAGGAAGTGATCCATCGTCGGGAAGACGAAAATCTGGATAACCACAGCCATACCCATCAGTGCCAGCGCGGAAAAGCGCGATGCGAGACCGATGACCAGCAGGATCGGGAAAAGGAATTCGGCATAGGTTGCCATCGGCACCGCCAGATCGGGTGACAGGGGCAGCCCTGCAAATTCATTCTCGAAGATGAAAAACTGGACATCGCTGATTTGCAATAAAGTCCCCTCCTCCACCTTTGTTTTGTACGATCGCCAGAAGATTCCGGCGAGCGCCACGCGGGTCAGCAACAGCGCCACGCTTTCGATAAAGGTGCCTGAAAGCAAGGCGGTGATGCGGTTATAGAAATTGGTCATGGCTTCCTCCTTGGGAAACCATCGCGAGCGGTCGTTTTGCCTGAACCGCTCGCGATGGCCTTTATTCATCGTGCCGGGCCACCCGCTCCCTCCACCCTTCCGCCCGGAGCCTTACCGGGATACAATCCGGGTGGAAGGGTGGAGGGAGCGGGTGGCCACGGCACTCACTGGATCAGCGCTTGATCGCTTTCAGCGAGCCGTTGCCTTTGGGCGTTTTGATCGTGGTGCAGGTGCCCTTGTCAACATACTTCCAGGCGTTGCCCTGATAGTCGCGGGTCGATGTTCCGGCGCAGCTTGTGCCCGGGCCAGCGGCGCAATCGTTCTTGCCGGCAAGGCTTACGCCGTAGCACTTTTCTTTCGCGCCAGCGGCAGATGCGGCCGGGGCGGATACGACGGTGGCGGCGAGGCCTGCGGTAAGGGCAAGGCCGGCGATTGCTGCAAATGATGTCTTGTTCATGGGTGTTCTCCTGAAAATGTGTCGTTTCTGAATGTCATGCCCGTTTGTTTGCCGGGACTGACATGCATTTCGCCGCAAAGCCGCGAACGGTTACACAATCGTCGAAGAAATCCGTTTTTTCTGGCAGCGCATGGCCGGCGTTCCCCCTTTTCAATCTCGTGCAGCGCCCGATCCCCATCTGCGCTGTATGAAGAGGGTGTAACCCATGATGCGCGCAACACGAAATGCCTGGAAACATCGCGCGCGCGAAGCGGGCTGCAAATTCCATCCGTTGCCTGATAGGATCGCATATCATGATTACAGAGCATCCCCCGATAGAGCCATTTGGCGGTTTTGGCCTTGGCCTGCGCCGCGCGCACTACGATGATTTTCTGGCACCGTCTTCGCGCGTGCCGGTCGATTTCGTTGAGGTGATCAGCGAGAACTACATGATCGACGGCGGGCGTCAGTTGCGCATTCTGGAGGATGTGCGCGCGCGCCATCCGGTCATCCTGCACGGCGTTTCCATGTCGGTGGGATCGGCAGTTGGTTCCGGGGCCGGGCTGGATGATGATTATCTTGCGCGGTTAAAGCTACTGGCAGACCGGATCGAGCCGCTCTGGGTGTCAGATCATTTGTGCTGGACCCGCACTAGCGCGCATAACAGCCACGATCTGCTGCCTCTGCCGCTGACCGGCGAAGCGATGGATGTGGTTTGCGCCAATATTGACCATGCGCAAACGGCGCTGGGCCGGGCGATGCTGCTGGAAAATCCGTCCAGCTATCTCACCTTTCCCGAAGACGAGATGAGCGAATGGGAGTTTCTGTCGAAAATGGCCCGGCGCACGGGCTGTTATCTGCTGCTGGATGTGAACAACATCTATGTCGCGAGCCAGAATCATGGCTTTGATCCGATGGAGTATCTGCGCGGCCTGCCGCTGGACCGGGTGCGCCAGATCCATCTTGCCGGGCACGATCCCGCCACGGCCGAACGCCCCGTGATCATCGATACGCATGATCGCGAAGTGACCGATGCGGTGTGGGATTTGTACGCACAGGCGATGACGATCATAGATCAGCCGGTCGCCACCATGATCGAGCGCGATGAGCATATCCCGCCTCTGGCTGACCTGCTGAAAGAGCTGGATCATGCGCGTGATGCCAGTGGCGAACTGGTGCCGGCATGAGCCTGGCAGACAAACAGGCCGCATTCATGCGCGCCATTCTGGATGACAGCGCGCCTCTGCCCGAGGAGTGGGGCAATTCCCATGCGCTGGGAATGTCGGTCTATCGCGGGAATTACCGCACGGCTTTGA
>JBARXS010000057.1:0-9026 GCA_049647465.1 Erythrobacter sp. | reverse complement strand
GCACCGGGTCTTCGTCGGCCGCGCCGAAATCGGTGCCGCCTGGAGCAAGCAGAGCCAGGAAGGCCGCGACTACCTCTCGGTCAAGCTCGACGATCCGAGCTTCGTCGCTCCGATCTACGCGAACCTTTTCGCCGAAGATGATGGCGAGAATTTCAGCCTGATCTGGACCCGCAGTCCCAAGGTCAATGGCGAGTAACCGCCGCAAGGCTGCCCCGCCCGGCACATGTCGGGCGGGGCTTTCTCCGTGGAGGGTCCGATTTTGATCCTGCAGGGCATAAAGGCGACATTCGGCTTGCGACCACCAACCAGTGATCGCGCATTGCTCTCCAATTCTCTACGAGCGGACACGCGATCAACGCGCGCAGCAATCTTGCCGCGCGCGTTGATCCTTTCAGACACCGTCAAGCCGCGAAACCGCCATCGATTGTATGGCAAGCGCCCGTGATCATACCCGCTTCCCCGCTAGCGAGATATGCCGCAATTCCGGCGACCTCGTCGCTTCGGGCGTGACGCTTGATCGCCATGAAGCTGTGCATGGTATCCTTCATCGGCCCGTCCGCCGGATTCATATCGGTGTCGACAGGGCCGGGCTGGATGGCGTTGACCGTGATGCCGCGCCCTCCGAAATCGCGAGCAAGTCCGCGCACCATCCCCTGCATCGCGGATTTGGTCAGCGCATAAGCCGCTCCACCGGGGAATGGCATCCGATCCCCATTGCAGGAGCCGATGACGATCATCCGGCCGTCATCGTTCATGCCGCGCGCAGCTTCCACGAAGGCGTGATACGGTGCCCGCACATTGACGTTGATCATCATGTCTACCGCATCGGCATCAAGCTCCAGCGGATCGCCCATCACCAGAACACCGGCGTTGGCGACGATAATGTCCAGTTTCCCGCGCGCCGCCACTGTTTCAATGACAGCCGCGCGATCGGCGCTGTCCGCTTGAATCGCGGAGGCTCCTGTTTCGGATGCTAGCCTTTGCGCCGCTTCTGCGGAGTTTGCATAGGTGAACGCGACGCTTGCTCCATCAGCTGCGAACCGCCTGACTATTGCTGCGCCGATTCCCCGGCTGCCGCCCAGAACGAGCACATTCTTGTTGGTAAAATCTGTCATCGGATGTCCTTGTCATTATTTGTAGAAACCTCTACATAAATTGCGGTATGGCCGTTGCAAGAGATAAATTTAGAGATGACTAAAAAAATAATGCCCAAGCGCGGAAGACCCCGCAAGTTCGATCCTGATCGCGCCACCGAGGTGGCGCAGAATCTTTTTCATGCTTACGGCTATGACAATGTCGGTGTCGTCCGGTTGGCCAAGGACATCGGGATCGAGCAACCGAGCCTCTATGCCGCGTTCGGCAACAAGCTTGGTCTCTTCAAAGCTGTGGTTGAACGCTACGCTCATGGTGACGGAGCGTTCATTCCTGCGGCCTTTGCCGGTGCGCAAACCGTGACCGAGGGCTTGAAGCGCATGCTCGAAGCTGCTGCCGATCTCTACAGCCGGGACAATGGCCGAGCCGGATGCCTGATCATGGAGGGCGCGCATGGCGCGCATGACGAGGGGGCTCGCTCGCTTTGTGCAGAAAAGCGCGCAGCGACCGAAGCATTCATTTCCGGATATGTCGAGACGCGGCATCCTGGTCGCGGTGAGGATGTCGCCGCGATGACCATGATCGCGCTGGCCGGACTTTCTGCCAGCGCCCGCGCAGGCATGACCGGCGAACAATTGCTCAAGTTTTCCCACATCGCTGCCGACGCGCTGCGAAGCCTAATCGAAACGAACGTCGCAAAACCCGCGAGGGAGATTAAACCATGATCAGAACTGCATTTGCCGCCTTGTTTACCCTATCGACCGCAGCACCAAGTCTGGGCGGCGAGGTTCGCAGCTACACCAGCCAGGTCAATGACGTCGATGCGGTCAACAGCCATTGGGTTGAAACCGATAACGGCGTGATCCTGATCGATGCGCAGCGCATTTTGCCCGAAGCGGAACGGGCGCTCGAACATCTGCAGGCAAGTACCGGCAAGCCGGTCATCGCGATCTTCGTAACGCATCCGCATACTGACCATTATGGCGGCCTTCCGGTCTGGGTCGAGGCCTATCCCGAAGCCACGGTTTATATGACCGCCGTCACAATGCTGTCGATAAGGGAGGACAGCAGAGGTTACAACACTGCGCGCGCCGAGCGGCACCGCGAACGGTTTGCGTCACAATCAGCGCTCGACAGAGCGTTGACGAATGTGACCGTTGTCGCAAATGGCGAGCGCTTAGCTATCGACGGCACCGAAATCGCCCTCCGCGTGTTCGGTCCGTCGGAGGCGGAAAGCACACTCGTGATCGAGTTGGAGAACACAGAGCAGATTTTTGTGGGAGACCTGATCAACGTTGGAGTTCCAGCAGTTCCCTTCGAAAGCCTCGAAAACTGGCTCTCGCAGCTTTCTGAGCTAGAAGCGCTTTACGCTACCGCTCAGCTCTATCAAGGACATGGACCCGCGCCGATCGAGATCTCCGAGGTTGCCGAACAGCGTCGATTCCTGATCGCACTTCGCGATCTCGTCGCAGAGCGTACTGCGGACAACTTCCTGTCAGCAGCCGATCGGGCTGAGGTCGTGTTCGCGCTGGAAGCGGGCTGGCCGTTCCATGCAGGCGTTGCAGGCAATACCCGCCGCGAAATACTTGCGTTCGATGCCGGTCTCGCCGCAGAGCAGATGGGGGCAACAGTCGAGGAGTAATCTTTCGACCTTAGCGCATGGCAATGCGAACGTCCGCTGCTTCGATTGGTTCTGTGAAAGCTGCCAGTCCACTCACCCCCCCCCAGCAGTCACCTGACGTACTCCTGCGAAACGCCGAAACCGGAAAGGCAACTATTGCAAGGATTTGCCAGGATCGGAAAATCTGTAGTCGACCCCAAAAGCGACATCAGCCCAGCATCTCTGAATCTCCTAACTGCGATTAAATCGTGCTTCTAAGCGTCGGGGCGTGCGTGAAGACGCCTCTCAATTGCCCGCTTTCAGTTTGAGTCTTCTGCCAACATGGCGCTGTAGCGCCTCTGCATCTCTTCGGGTGTCACGTCCTCGATGTGATGGCCGATGATCCAGTCATAACCAAACGGATCGCGCACCGTCCCGCCCCGCTCACCGTAGAAAGCATCCTGGACTTCGCGCACAATGCGGGCGCCTGCCTGAACGGCCCGCGCGACCACGGCATCTGCATCATCGACGTGGAGATGGATTGAACACACGCCAGGATTGTCCGGGTCAAGAGCATGAATCCCGTATTCGGGAAATTCATCCGAGATCATGATGGTGTGCTGCCCGAGCAGGAGTTCCGCATGGCCCATGCGCCCGGACGGTTCGACCAGCCTGAACTTCTCCGTTGCCCCGAACGCCTCCTTGTAGAAAGCGATCGCGGCATTCGCATTCGATGCCCTGAGGTAGGGATACACTTCCGAAATGATCACCATTGTGCGCTCCTTTCAGGCAGCTCTAGCCTGTGCAGAGTGGAGGGTCTTGAACAAATCTGACCGGCCGTTTTACGGGGTGATCGGGACGTGCCTTGCATGCAGGGGCAGGCGCCTGCGATATTCATGCGGTGACATGCTGGCAAATGTGCGGAAATCGCGGGTGAGGTGCGCCTGATCGGCATAGCCGAACTGCACTGCGAGCTCGGCCAACGTGCCTCCCGCCATCCGGTGCCATTCTTCGACCATGCAGCTGAAGCGATGGATGCGCTGATAGAGCTTGGGCCTAAGCCCGGTCTGTGCTGCAAATGACGCGGCAAGATGGCGGTGGCTATAGCCGATTTCGGCGACGATGGTCCCGATCGCTGCGCCTCGGCGCAATCGTGACGCGATCGCAGTGATCACGGCATCAGGGCCAGGGCAATCCGCAACCTGGCCTTCGAGGAACCTCTCCAGAGTCCAAAGCCGAGCACTTGGTTGCTGCAGGGAGAGCAACTTGTCGCGCAGGTCTGCAACCAGTGATGCCGGGATGATATCGTCAAGGCTGGTGTGTCGACCGGCCAACTCATAGCCAGGCGCACCCATCAGGCGATACGCTGCGCCTGGCCGAAGAATGAAACCTACGGTCGGCGCTTGCTCGTCCACCAGCTTGGCATAGGCAGATACCCGAGCGCCTCCAACCACGGCGGTGCTGATCGTCTCGCCGAACCGATCCTGCGGATTTTCCAGGATTTGCACCGCGCTGTGGCCAAGCCGAATGACAATGTGGGTGTCTCCGCTGGGAAGCACCAACTCCCGTTGCAGGCTCTGGTTTCCTTGCCGACGCCCTTCACTGGCCCATAGTTGAGAAACGAAGGGCTGAAGGCGCGGGCCGGGAGGGCGGGAAAGCGGCATGATCAACCTTGCTAGATATCGGACATTTACAACACTGGCGTTGCTGGGCAATCGTCTGGTTTATTCGAGCTCTACCCTTTTGGCGGGATCCGCCCAACGAGTGGCGGGATTTGCACAAGATCAGCGCGCAGCCTGTTGGGCGTCTCGCCCGCAAGAGCAGCGTCAAGCAAACCGTGGGTTTCTTTCCACGTGGGAATGGCTGAACGCAGAAGCGCGACGCCGTTGGCGGTGATCTCGATCCGGCGGCTGCGACGGTCCGTCTTGTCCGCCACCACGCGAACCAGCCCTCTGCGTTCCAGCGGCTTCAGCGCGGCAGTCAGGGATGTCCGGTCCATGGCGAGGAACGACGCGAGTTCACCAATGGCTGGGGGCTCCGGGCGGTTCAATGCCATCAAGAGTGAGAACTGCCCGTTGCTCAGGCCGAACGGCTTGAGTGCGGAGTCGAAAATTCGCGCCAGGGCACGGGCAGCGCGCTGCGTGTGCAGACACAGACATGTCTGCGCGACGTGCATGACCACTTCGTGTTCGAGAGGTTTGTGTGTGGACATGGTCATTTCAAGTTGATATCAACCTATCGTCTAAAGTTCAATGATAGCCGATTGGTGACGACCCGTTGCTCATCGGGAGCCTGCACCTGGACCGGAGGAAACCATGATCAAACCGCAATTCTACCTCTTCTTCAAAGGCGACTGCCTCGAGGCCATGACCCACTATGCCGAAACGCTTGGCGGGACGATTGAAGGGGTCTTCCTGAACAAGGATGCCGGCTCGCCAGAGGAACGCATGCCTGGCGGCGACGATCTCGTCATGAACCTCGCCATGCGCCTCGGCGACACGCTGATGATGTCGTCGGACAATTCCGACGACATGTACGAGCGGCCGCAGGGTTTCCGCATCCAGATCGAGACGCCGTCGGCGGATGATTTCGACCGGGTTTTCGCTGCGCTGTCCGAAGGCGCGCGCGATATCCCCATGCCGCCGGGAGAGACCTTCTGGGCCGAGCGCTTTGCCATGTTCACCGACCGCTTCGGGACGCCCTGGATGCTGAACTTCACTGGGTCGAGGTCGCCGGATGCGACTGCATAGCGATCGTAGCAGCGGCGGAGAAATTCTATGTCCGATCTCGTACTGACCACAGCGGACTGGGTTCCCGACGATCCGCGCGGCTATGTCCGCGACCTGCGCGTCCGATGGGCGCTGGAAGAGGCAGGACTGCCCTACCGCGTGGCGACGACACCCTTCGAGGATGCCGAGGCGCGGCTACCGTTCCAGCCCTTCGGGCAGATACCCTGGCTGACCGACGGCGACCTTACACTGTTCGAAACCGGCGCGATCCTGCTGCACCTCGGGGAGCGAAGCGAGGTGCTGATACCAGTCGATCCAGCGGGCCGCGCCAACGTGCTGCAATGGGTGTTCGCCGCGCAGAACTCCATCGAGACGGCGGCGCTGCCCTGGGTCATCTGGAGCTTGGCGCAGGACGATACACGCTGCCCCGGCCACGATCGGCTGGATGCCTATCTGGACGGGCGGCTCACCCGATTGGAGGCCGTGCTTGCCGAGCGCGAGTGGCTGGCGGGTCGGTTCAGCGCCGCCGACATCCTAATGGCGGACGCGTTGCGGCTCTTGGACGGGTCCGACGTGCTTACGGATTTCCCGGCCTGCCGTGACTACGTAGCGTGCGCCACCGGCCGCCCTGCATTCGGCAAGGCGCATGCCGATCAACTGGCGCATTTCGCCGCCGCCGATGCGCAGCGCGCAACTGCGTCTTGAGGGAAAGGAATCGCGACAATGGCAGACATGACTCTCAGACCACAGGTCCTTTCCAAGGACGCATGGGCAGAGGCGCGTGCCGCGCTGCTCGCCGAAGAGAAGGCGCTGACGCACGCGCAAGACAGGCTGGCCGCATCACGTCGGTGCCTACCCCGTCACGAGGTTGAGGATCACTACCAGTTCGAAACCGGGACCGGTCCTGCCTGCCTGTCCGACCTCTTCGGCGGGCGCGACCAGCTCATCGTCTACCACCACATGCTCCGGCCTGCAGATCCGAACCCCTGCCCGGGATGCTCGATGTTCGCCGACAGCGTGCCGACTCTCGCGCATCTTCACGCCCGCAACACTTCGCTCGTCATGGTCTCACGCGCACCGCTGGCCGAGATCGAGGCCTTCAAGGCTCGCATGGGCTGGACCATGCCGTGGGTCGAGACGCGCGACGGCTTCAACGCGGATTTCGGCGTGACCGGCGGCTTCGGCCTCAACGTCTTCCTGCGCGAGGGTGAGACGATCTGGCGGACCTATTTCACCAGCGGCCGGGGCGTTGAAGCGCTTGGCAGCGTGTGGAGTTTCCTCGACCTCACCCCCTATGGCCGGCAGGAAATCTGGCAGGATGCACCCGCAGGCACGCCGCGGTACGAGCCTTACCAGTGGTGGCGTCTGCATGATGAATATGGGGCGGCTCAAGGGGCATGCTGTGGAAACTGATGCACGACCAGCTCTGGTCCGGACAACTGATGAAGCCTGACAGATTTTCCCGGTAATCCCAACGGAAAGACGCGACGCGATGACACAAGACTTGAAGGTCCGCACCTGCCTGTGGTTTGAAAGGGACGGTCTTGCGGCTGCCCGTTTCTACACCGGCCTCATCCCGGACAGCACCCTCGACACTGATTCCGTGGACGGGGCCGAGCCGATGATCGTCGCATTCTCCCTCGGCGGAGCACCGTACCAGATCCTCAATGGCGGCCCGCATTTCGTTCAGACCCCGGCTTGCTCCATCGTGGTTTCAACGCCAGACCAGTCCGAGACCGACCGCCTGTGGAGCGCGCTCACAGCAGATGGAGGCAAGCCTGGCCAATGTGGCTGGCTGACAGACCGTTGGGGCGTGTCTTGGCAGATCGTCCCTGAGGCTCTCCCTCGCCTGCTAGGATCATCTGACCGTGAAGCTGCGGGGCGCGCGCAGGCGGCGATGATGCAGATGGGCAAAATCGAAATCGCGGCGCTCGAAGCTGCATTCAACGCAAACTGAAGGAAGTTGACAATGACCTATGTCGATGGCTTCGTCGCCGCCGTGCCTACCGCTAACAAGGACGCCTACCGCAAGCACGCCGAAGCGGCGGCTGTCGTGTTCAAAGAGCATGGTGCGCTCAGCCTTGTGGAATGCTGGGGCGATGATGTGCCGGAGGGCAAGCTCAACTCCCTGCACACGGCGGGGATGCGCAAGGACGATGAGACCGTGGTGTTTTCCTGGATCACTTGGCCCGACAAGACGGCCCGCGATGCAGGTATGGAAAAGGTCTTCTCCGATCCGCGCATGCAGCCTGACATGAACCCGATGCCCTTTGATGGATCGCGGATGATCTATGGCGGGTTCGACATGATCCTTGAGGCCTGACGTCGTGGCCAGGCAGTGTGTTTTATGGATGGTCGTCAGTGTCGATGGCTACATCAACGGTCCGGGAGGTGAGTTCATTGGGCCCGCATGGTCGGCCGATCTCGACGATTGGGCCGGCACAGTACCGGCGCGCTTCGATACCCTCCTGTTTGGCCGGGCAGCGTGGGAAGGCATGGCGAGTTATTGGCCTGCCGCGGAATCCGATCCGGAAACTCCGGACGCGGCCCGCGCACTTGCCCGCTTCATGAACGGCGCACGCAAGATCGTTTTCAGCCGAACGCTGCAGGATGTCGGCGCTTGGGCCAATTCGCATGTTGCCGATGCCGATGTCGCTACGGTCGTTGCCCGGGAAAAGGCCGGAACGGGCGGCGATATTGCTATCTTTCCAGGTGCCCGCTTCGCCCAGACCGCGCTCGCTGCCGGGGTCGTCGACGAGCTCGCGCTGCTTGTCATACCCGAGCTGTTCGGCCACGGGACTCGCCTGTTCGAGGGGCATGGGCTGCGCCGCAACCTTGCGCTCGTGGAGGCGCAGATCATGGACACGGGCGCTATGCTGCAGCGCTACATCGTGCTGAAACGATGCTCGTAAGGTGAGCCAGAAGATGGCAAAGGCAAGTTGGCAAGATGGGAGAGGCGCGGATGAAAGGCACCTGTCACTGCGGGGCAGCCCATTGGCAGCTCGATGGCGATCCCGGCTCCATCACGGCCTGCAATTGCACCATTTGCAGGCGCTACGGCGCGCTGTGGGCCTATGATTGGGAAGGAGAGCGCATTCGGGTTTCAGGGGACACAGCTGCCTATACCCGCAAGGAACGGGACGATCCATTTCTGGAGTTTCTCTTCTGTCCCCGATGTGCGGGCGTGCTGGCGTGGCGGGCTTTGCGTCCCGACGACGACGGGCGGCGGCGGATGGCGGTCAACATCCGACTCGCACCTCCCGAAGAGGTTGCCGACCTGCCGATCGACCACTTCGACGGGTTCGACACCTTTGACGACCTGCCGCAGGATGGCCGACGCGTGCGCGACATGTGGTTCTGATCGGTAGAATCCAATGCTGGCAAATGCATAACGGGCCGATCGGAAGGACACCGAATCATGTGCTACGTGATCGCCCTCGACGCTGCCTTGAGATTGTTCCGCGACCGGGCCACGCCAGCACCGGGTCTTCGTCGGCCGCGCCGAAATCGGTGCCGCCTGGAGCAAGCAGAGCCAGGAAGGCCGCGACTACCTCTCGGTCAAGCTCGACGATCCGAGCTTCGTCGCTCCGATCTACGCGAACCTT
>JBARXS010000056.1:0-13938 GCA_049647465.1 Erythrobacter sp. | reverse complement strand
GGCTGAAGACCGCTTGCGTGGAGAGCCGCGAGACACTTGGCGGCACCTGCCTCAATGTCGGGTGTATCCCGTCAAAGGCGTTGCTGCACGGCTCGGAACTGTTCGAGGAAGCCGAAGGTGGCCACTTTGCGACATGGGGCATCACCGCCAAACCCACACTCGATCTCGGCGTGATGATGGCGGAAAAGACCAAGGCTGTTGACGAGCTAACCGGCGGGATCGAATTCCTGTTCAAGAAGAACAAGGTCACATGGCTCAAAGGCCACGCCGCGTTCGAAGACGCGCACAGCGTGAAGGTCGGCGATGAAACGGTTACCGCGAAAGACGTCGTAATCGCCACCGGCTCCAGCGTCACTCCCCTGCCCGGCGTCGAGGTTGACAATGCGGCCAAGCGGATCGTGGACAGCACCGGAGCGCTGGAATTGGAAGAAGTGCCAGAGCACCTTGTCGTCATCGGCGGCGGTGTGATCGGCATGGAGCTGGGCAGCGTGTGGCGCAGGCTTGGCGCGAAGGTCACCGTGATCGAGTTTCAGGACAAGCTGTTCCTTGGCTGGGACGAGGAAGTCCGCAAGGAAGCGGGCAAGCTGTTCAAGAAACAGGGTATGGAGCTGATGCTGGGCCACAAGGTCACCAGCGCCACCGCCGGTGATAAGGGCGTCTCCCTGACAATCGAGAAAGCCGCCGGAGGTGACGAACAGAGCATCGAGGCGAGCCATGTGCTCGTATCCGTGGGTCGCCGTCCGAACACCGATGGCCTCGCGCTCGACAAGGCTGGCCTGCAGGTCAACAATCGCGGCCAGATCGACATTGACCACGATTTCCGCACCAAAATCGACAGCATCTGGGCCATTGGCGATTGCGTGCCCGGCCCCATGCTCGCGCACAAGGCCGAGGATGAGGGCATCGCGGTGGCAGAGAATATCGCTGGCCAAACCGGCATCGTGAACCACGATGTGATCCCCAATGTCGTTTACACTGCGCCCGAATTCGCAGGCGTGGGCCTGACCCAGGAAGAGGCGATCGAGAAAGCGGGCGGCGACAAGACAGCGATCAAAGTCGGCAAATTCCCGATGATGGCGAACAGCCGCGCCAAGGCAAACCGCGACACGGACGGATTTGTCAAAGTGATCGCCGATGCAAAAACCGACCGCGTTCTGGGCGTGTGGATGGTCAACACACTGGCAGGCACGATGATCGCGCAGGCCGCGCAGGCGATGGAATTCGGCGCAACATCCGAAGACATCGCCTACACCTGCCACGCCCACCCCACCCACGCCGAAGCCTTCAAGGAAGCGGCGATGGCGGTGCAGGGCAAGCCGATCCATATGTAAGCAGAGTGCGCGTCCCCGTGCAGACGGGGGCGTCCCTCGATTTGCATGAGGCCCCGCCTGCGCGGGGGAGCGCACTTTTGAGAGGGTTTTGAGTTGGCCCGTTCAGTTGCAATCATCGGAGCGGGCCAGATCGGATTTGGCAGCGCGCTTGCCTTTCGCGAAGCAGGCTGGGACGTGCGCGTTCTTGCTCGCAGCGAACCGGAATGGACCGGCGGCGATATCGCGTTTGAGCGCTACACGGCGGGCGAAGATGCGGCGCCCGGTGCAGACGTGGTGCTGGATACCATCGCCTTCGATGAAGATGATATCGCGCGATATGACCCACAGCGTGTTGGGCGGTTGATCGCGGTGTCCTCGGCCAGCGTCTATGTCGATTACACCGGTCGCACGCTGGACGAGGCGGCGCAGAACGGCTTTCCCGATCTGCCCGACCCCATTTCCGAAGAGCAGATGACGGTTCGCCCCGGACCCGAAACCTACTCAACGCGCAAGGTGCGCATGGAGCAGGCAGCGCAGCGTGCGTTTGGCCCACGCGCGACCATCCTGCGGCCCTGCGCGATCCATGGCCCCTATTCGCGCCACCCCCGCGAGTGGTGGTTTGTGAACCGGATCAAGGACCGGAGACGCACCATCCCGCTGGCGTTTGACGGGAACAGCGTGTTTCACACAACCAGCGCCAGATCGCTTGGCCGTCTCGCCGCGTTTCTGGCGGTGAACGAATTGGGTGGTGTCTGGAACGCCGCCGATGATGACGCGCCAAGTGTGCGCGAGATCGGACAGGCCATCGCCGCGCATTTCGGAAAGCGCATCCGCTTTTACGGCATGGATGGAGCGCCCCAAGGCAGTGTCGGGCGCACCCCGTGGTCAATCCCGAAACCGTTTATGGTCGATACAGGCAAGGCCATCGAAGCCGGCTTTGAGGGCTTCGGCCAATACGCAGATGGCATCGGCTCGACCATCGACTGGCTGCGCAGCGTACGGTCAGACGACTGGCGCACCGCCTTCCCGCAACTCGCCGCCTATCCGTGGGACATGTTCGACTACACGGCGGAAGACCGGTTTTTCGACGAACGACATTAGCGCGCGACGGGCCGAGGTTGCGATCTCGATGCCATCTGTATTAGTGACGTAACTCACTGGCACAGATGAGGGGCTGCTATTGTGACAATCAAGACCATGCTCGCCGCGCTTGCGGCAACCGCACCCGCGCTTGCTCTGGCGCAGTCACCGGGCATTGAAGCGAATGCTCCATCACAGACAGCACCAGCTGCGGTAGATGCGGTCGCGACCAAGGCCCTAGAACAGCCCAATATTGCCGGGATCGGCATCGCCCGCATCGAAGACGGCGCAGTGGTCTGGACCGGCTATTGGGGAGAGCAATCTGCCGGTGTGCCCGTCACAGAAGAAACCGCGTTCAACACAGCCTCTGTTGCCAAGACGATCATTGCGGAAACCGTTCTGCGCCTGGCCGATCAGGGCAAAATGTCGCTCGATGATCCGATTGCTGACCACTACAACCACCCCGATCTCAGCAAGGATGCCCGGTACAGGCTGCTGACGCCGCGCATTCTCCTCTCGCATCAGGCGGCGCTCAAAAACTGGCCTTGGCTGTACGACGACAACCGCCTCGCCTTCACGGCAGATCCCGGCCTGGGTGAGATCAGCTATTCCGGCGCGGGGATTGAGATCGTGATGCGCTATCTCGAAGCGCGCTTTGCCAAAACCTATCCCGAACTGGCGAAAGAGGTGGTGCTCGATCCGCTCGGGGTCAACGGCGTGGCGGTGGCACGCGAACCATGGCTTGAAGGCCGGGTCAGCGAACCGCGCGGCGGCGATGGCACGGTCTATCCGCCCTTTACGCGCAGCGGCGATGAAAACCTGATTGAACCGGGCACCTATTCCGCCGCTGACAATCTCTACGCGACCGTGCCGGGATATGCGCGCCTGCTGGTCAAACTGATTGAAGGCACCGGGCTATCCGATGCGATGATCGAACAGCGCCAGAAACTGCTATCCAGCTCCGATACCGAACCCGGCTATGCCTGTATTGCCGCGCCCGGCGATTGTCCCGATCCCATCGGCTATGGCTTGGGATGGGGCCTGTTCGGAGAGCCGGATCGCACGGTTCTGAACCATGGCGGCAACGATTTCGCCGAACATGCGCAGGTATATTTCATCCCCGAAACGCGCGAGGGACTGGTCCTGTTTGTGAACGGCGGCAACGCGTTCCCTGCCGGTATCGACCTGATCCTGGCGATTGATCCGGACCTGCGCATGGCAAAGCATTTTGACGCGCTGATCAAAAAGATGCGCGAACAACAGGCGGAGTAACCCGCGCACTTGCATCAGGGCTTGTCTCGCTCAGCCGCTTGCCACATGGGGCCGCATCCTCTTCGCGAAACAGAGCAGGCCATGCCCCAGCCGATACTCCAGCCCAAGCCCCGGCCCAAACCGCCTTTGATGCAGACCCTGGCCAAGTATCACGTCTGGCTGGGCTGGCTGGTCGGCGTGCCGATTGCCGGGTGGATTGCGACGGGTCTGTTCATGACGCTGAAACCGCTGCCCGAAGTGCGCGGTGAGCATTTGCGAATTGAGGTCGATACCGCGCAGGCGCTGGTGCTGGAAGGCAGCACAATTGCCGATGATGATGCGCAATTGAGAGAGCTGCGTGTCACCATGCAGGACGGGCGCGCGGTGGCAGTCCTCACGACCCTGGACGGCATCACAAAACGCGTCGATTTCGCTACGGGAGAGCCGATCCCTGCATTGGACGCCGCCGCCGCCAGTGCGCTGGTGAGCGAGCGGATCCTTGGCGGGGACGCGATAGTGTCCGTCGATTTCTTCACAGCAGACGAAGTTCCCTTCGACTTTCGCCGCCCCCTGCCCGTCTGGCGCGTCGCGTTGGAAGATGGCACCTATGTCTATGTCGGGCGCGATACGGGCCAAATCGAGGCAGTGCGCACACGCTGGTGGCGCTGGTTTGATTTCGCATGGGGCCTGCACATCATGGACCTGTCCGAGCGCGAGGATAACAGCCACCCCACCCTGATCGCCTTTGCCGCTTTGTCCCTGATCGGCGCAATGATTGGCTGTGTGCTGATGTTCCGCCGCCGAAAGGTACGTGTGAGCGCCACTGCGATGGATGGAACAGCCTGATGAACGAGGAAATCCTCACCCCGATCCTCGACTGGCTCGACATTGTCGGCATCGCGATCTTTGCCCTGTCAGGCGCAGTGATCGCCGCCAAGGAACGCCAGACCTTTGTCACGTTGGCGTTCTTTGCTCTGGTCACAGGCGTTGGCGGAGGGACCGTGCGCGACCTTTTGATCGGGGCGCCGGTGTTCTGGATCACAGATGCCTGGGTTGCGCCGGTCTGCCTTGGCTGCGCGGGTCTTGCATGGTTCACTCCGCTCAAATGGTGGCAGGGCAAGGGCTTTGACATGGCCGATGGCGCGGGGCTGGCCGCCTATGCCGTGTTGGGCAGCGCCAAGGCAATGGCCTATGGTGTGCCTCCTGTGCCCGCCATTCTGATGGGGATCATCACCGGTTGTGTAGGCGGGATTATCCGCGATGTGGTGGCAGGCAGACCGTCGATCATCATGCAGCCCGAACTCTATGTCACCGCCGCCGCCTTGAGCGCCTCACTCACGATATGCGGCGCGATCCTTGCCGGGGTGGTCGGAGTGCCGGTGATGTGGGCGTGGGGCACCGCCTTTGTCGCAGGGTTTGCGCTGAGAGCGGCAGCGATCCAGTTTGGCTGGGGCCTGCCCAGCTATCGCAGCGGAGCTGGCGCGCCATAGGTCACGCAAAGAAGAAGGGCGCGGGAAGCGTGAATGTCCCCCGCGCCCATCTGCATGAGAGAGTCTAGGGCTTATTGGCCCTGTTCTTCGCCGGGCAGAGGCCCGCCGGGATAGGCCGGAAGGCGATCCGAAGTCAGCGGGACCAGCGGTTCACCTTGATCGTCATCGAGGTCTTGAGCGCTGGCGAAACGCTGTATTGACTGCTGGTCGTTTGCCGAAGCACGCGCATCGGCATAGCGATCATCGCTCCATTGGCCATCAGCCGCGCCGCCGGTGGCTGAACTTCCCCTGAAACCACCTTGCGAACTGCCGCCGCCAAAACCGCCATAGTCAATGCCGGAAATGCGGCCGTCATTGCCAATCGCGCAGGTGAAACCCGATCCGTTGAAGAGCGATCCTGAGACAACCCAGCCCTGCCTTACGCGGCTTGCGCCATCGACGCTGTCGACGCGCACATCGCGCTCAATCTCTGTGAGGCACTGCGATACCGCATTATCAATGCCAGAGCCGCTGCCCGAACGCACTGTGGCGCGCGGATTGGCGCGGTTGTCAAAGCGGCGATCATCGCGCCGATCAATATTGCGGTCACGCTCGACAATCACGACATCACGGTCGCGGCGGCGATTGTTGTTGGCGGCGCTGGCGATGGCGGCGATCCCGCCGATAATCGCGACGCCGGCCAGCACTTCACCTGCGCGAATACCGCGGCGACCTCTCCAGCCCCGGCGAAAACCACGACGGCACCCGAAGAAACCGCAGCGGCGACGCCATTCATTGACGTCCGCGCCTGGTACGCCTGTTCCACTCGAGACGCTGTTGATCAGCGCGAATGAAGATCCGGTCGCGGGTGCTTGCGGCAGTTCCGCCGCTTGCGCCGGGGTTGCTGCCATCGCCACCGCAGCGGCCATCATGGCCGCGCCTGTGATCCGGGATTTCAGGGGAGATTTGATCGGTGAATTAAGAGCCATGGATGCTCCCTCCTGTTTGTATATTCTCGTTTGTCAGGGGCGAGCGTCCACCACGCGCTCTCAGAGTACGGGCACCGTGCCCTTGCAAGGCTGACCCTTTGCTGAACCGGTTGATACAGGCTGCGACATTTCCACAGTTAGGTGCACGATCCGTTGACGTGCCGAGATGCTGACAAGCGCCCCCGCCTGCCAACATCCCGGACCTGTGTGTGATTATTGAGGTGTGATCGGATCAACGCAGACCCACATCAGCGCAAACCACGCACGCCGTCAAAGTCGATGAACGGGCGGCCATTGCCGTCAAAGAAGCAGGTGAACCGGCCCCGGTCAAAATTGCGGCGGAAGTTGCGGTTGCCCTGGACCTCGATGCGGCCCTCGACCCGGAAGCCGCGACGGGTGCGATCAACATCGCGCACGCGGGTCACATCGGCAAAACGCCATCCGCCAAACCGGCGAGCCTGCCGTTCAGCGGCGCGGACACAGCGGTTCACTGCCTGACGCGGGCCGACACGGGCGAAATTGTTACCCCGAAAATGGCCATTGCGGGCAAAGCGGCGGTCACGGTTGCGATCACCGTCAAATGCTCCGGCCAGCGCGGCGATACCGCCGATAACGACCGCGCCTGCGATCACTTCTCCAGCGCTGATGCCGCCGCGATCCCGGCCGTCATCGGCCGTAGCGGGGCTAGCGGACACAAGGGCCATCGCGCCTGCCGCGACAGTCCCGAGCGTGCCTTTGGCGATTTTCGATTTGAAACTCGTCGTCTTGGTCATGGAACTCATCCTCGGGTTACCAGTGTTGGCGGGGTTGCCGTTCACTATGAGGCCCTTTTAGATGAACAACCCTGAGGTGAGTCTGAAGCGGGCTTGCAGCTTTTATTCAGTTTCAAGGTGCTTTACATGAACAAAACTCAATCAAGCGCTGCGAGCACATCGCGCGTAAAGCCGGCAATATCAAACCGGGTGCCCACCATATCCTCACCTCGCCGCACGATCACGACATTGCGGCTTGGCACCACCACGACATATTGCCCGCGATTGCCGCGCGCTGCGAAAGCGTCGTCAGGAATGCCTTCGAATGCGTTGCCTTCTGGTCGGCGAAAGGTCCACCAGCCTGCGCCATAGCCCCACTGAGTGCCTTCGGGCTGCGGGCTGGACGGGTTGGAAACATAGTCGCGCCATCCTTCGGGAAGAAGGCGCTCTGGCCCGTCGTCGCCTTGAATAACGCCATCCTTCAGATACAGCTCACCCAAATTCGCCAAATCAGGCGCGGTGGACCAGACCTGACTGGACAAGACCAGACCACCTTTCCAATCGGTCTCCACCACGGTGTTGTTCATGCCGATCTTCGCCAGCAAAGCGGGCACGGTGTAGAAATCGAGATATTGGCGCACCGCCTTCACCGCCAGCAGCGTATCATTGTTGGCATAGCGGTAGACGGTGCCCGGCTCATGGATCACCGGCCACTTCACTGCGTTTTCATCAACCGTCGAACCGCCCCAATAGATCGGATCGGTGCGATTGCCCGGCGTATCGGAATAGCGCCCCGTCGCCATGCGCAAGGCAAGGTCGATGGTGATGGCATTACGCGGATCGCCCTTGCCTCCCATGCGCCAGTAATTCAGACCGATAACATCATCGGTGCTGTGCTCGCCCGAATGTACGGCCATCCCCACCAACGTGGAGGCGATGCTTTTGGCGACCGACCAGGTGCGCTGCGGCGTCAACGGATTGTAGTCTTTGCCATAGAATTGCCCCTCATAGTCCAGCGTCCCGTCGGGATTGAGCTGGCGAACCACAACAGCCGTCGTGCGGGATCCTTCGCCGTAATTGCCGGACTTGTTAGCGAAAGCTGTGCTGAAGACGTTCAAGAGCCGGTTCGTGCGTTCGTCCTTGAGATCGCTGAACCTCCCACTGTTGGGTTCAAGGCCGAGCTCCTTCAGCGTTTCGCGATGCTCGATGTCTGAAGCGACCAAATCATCGACATCAGGCTTTGGCGCCATTTCCAGCGGCATATCAGGGCGGTAAAGGTCGGTCGGCGCTCCAATCGGCATGATCGAACAGCCCGTCTTGGAGCCATAATAGGGCGCAACGCGGTCTGGCATATCGTCCGCCCATTCCACCTGCACATGCGCAATCTGGCCAGCGGGGCGACGCACGATCTCGTATTTCATCTCGCGAATGATATCGTTGAGCGGCGACTGTATCCCGGTCAGCTCCATTGCATGCACGCTTTCGGGCGTCCGCGTCGCGCCGTTAGCTTCCGCATTGGCGATCGCGCTGCACAGGAACAGCGCCTTGTACCCGGCCGCCAGAGCACGGTCATAGCGCGCATCGAGCTTTTCCTGAGCGGATTGCGCGGCGGCGGGTGAGGTGAAGGCGAGCGTTGCAGCGGCTGCTGCCAGGAGGATGTTTCTCATGGTGCTGTCATGCCACGCCGCTCACAAAAGAAAAGGGGCCAGCGGATCGCTCCGCCAGCCCTTTTGTGTGTTGCGAGTCCCCGCCCTTCGGCTGGCTGGTAAGCCAGCCGCTCAGGGTAAACTGCCCAAAGGGCAGGCGGGAACCTCGTGCTGGTCTGTGGGAGGCTCCCGCCTGCGCGGGAGCTCACACTTAAACGCTTACGCAGAGGCCTCTTCGTACGCTTCTTCTTCGCTCATCACCGGCCCTGAATCCTGACCGCGGGCGTCTTCGTCACGGTCGACCAATTCGATCACTGCCATTTGTGCCGAGTCGCTGTCGCGATATCCGGCCTTGATGATGCGGGTGTAGCCACCGTCACGATCGCTGTAACGCTCGGCCAGAACCTCAAACAGCTTCTTCAGCTGCGTCTCGTCCAGCAGGCGCGCCTGCGCCAAGCGACGGTTCGAGAGGCCGCCACGCTTTGCCAGCGTGATCAGCTTTTCGATGTAGGGACGCAGTTCCTTCGCCTTGGGCAGCGTGGTCACAATCTGCTCATGCTTGATGAGAGCCTGCGACATGTTGCGGAACAGGGCCTTGCGGTGGCCCGACTTGCGGCTCAGCTTACGCTGACGAATACCGTGACGCATAGTGTTATCCTTCGTTCGTAGGGAGCCCGTATGAGGTAGCTCCATCCCGGTCGAAAAGGGTCCGACCTTCCCATATTGTGCGCTCCCGCGAAAGCGGGAGCCTCCCGCTGAATAGCGCGAGATCCCCGCCTTCGCGGGGACTCACGCATTCATCAACCAAGCAGCTCTTGTTCAAGCTTCTTGGCCATTTCCTCAATGTTCTCAGGCGGCCAGCCCGGGATATCCATGCCGAGGCGCAGACCCATGCTGGAGAGCACTTCCTTGATCTCATTGAGCGACTTGCGGCCAAAGTTCGGCGTACGCAGCATCTCGGCTTCGGTCTTCTGGACCAGATCGCCGATATAGATGATGTTGTCGTTCTTGAGGCAATTGGCCGAACGCACCGAAAGCTCCAGCTCGTCGACCTTCTTGAGGAGGTAACGATTGAGCTGGTTGGCGTCGTCTTCCTGCGGGGTTGCGGCCTGACCGATCATCGCCGATTGCGGCTGCGGGATGCCGTCTTCGAAGTGTACGAACAGCGTCAGCTGGTCCTGAAGGATGCGCGCGGCATAAGCCACGGCGTCTTCGGGCGTGACGGTGCCGTCGGTTTCGACCGTGAGGCTGAGCTTGTCATAGTCAAGCTCTTGCCCGACGCGGGCGTTTTCAACCTTGTAGCTGACCTGACGGACCGGGCTGTAGAGCGAGTCCACCGGGATCAGACCGATTGGCGCATCGGCCGGGCGGTTCTGAACGGCGGGCGAGTAGCCCTTGCCCACATCAGCGGTCAGTTCCATGTTCAGCGTCGCGCCTTCGTCGAGGTGACACAGGACCAGATCCTTGTTCATCACTTCGATGTCGCCGGTGACAGCAATGTCACCCGCCTTGACGGTGGCCGGACCGGTTGCGGAAAGCTGCAGGCGCTTGGCACCCTCGCCTTCCATCTTGAGCGCGATCTGCTTCACGTTCAAGACCATATCGGTCACGTCTTCGCGCACACCGGCGAGCGAAGAGAATTCGTGGAGCACATTCTCGATCTTGATCGAGGTGATGGCCGCGCCTTGCAGCGAGGACAACAGCACACGACGCAGGGCGTTGCCAAGCGTCAGGCCAAAGCCACGCTCAAGCGGTTCCGCGACGAATGTCGTCTTGCGATGCTTGTCGCCGCCTTCCTTGATTTCCAGAGCGTTGGGTTTCTTGAGTTCCTGCCAGTTCTTCGTATTGACGGACATGGATTTCCCCTAATTCGCTGTATCAGCGGTTCAAATTAAGATGCGGGTTGGATATCCTTGGGTGGGAAGGATCGCCTTAGAACCCGCGTGGGTGACGGCATACGAATAATGCCGCCATTCCGGATCGGGTCAGACGCGGCGCCGCTTGGACGGACGCACGCCATTATGCGGGATCGGCGTCACATCACGGATGGAGGTGATGTTGAAACCAACCGCAGCGAGACCGCGCAGGGCGCTCTCACGGCCCGAGCCCGGGCCTTTCACTTCGACTTCCAGAGTGCGCACACCGTGCTCTGCGGCTTTCTTGCCCGCATCGTCAGCTGCGACCTGAGCGGCATAGGGTGTCGATTTACGGCTACCCTTGAAACCCATCGCTCCGGCGCTGGACCAGCTGATCGCGTTGCCCTGTGCGTCGGTGATGGTGATCATCGTGTTGTTGAAGCTGGCGTTGATGTGCGCAACACCGCTGCTGATATTCTTTCGGTCGCGTTTTCTGACCTTGCTACCGGGTTCGCGTGCCATGTTCTCGTATTCCTTTTAACTGAAGGAAGAAGGGAAAAGCGTGTCGGGCGGCGTTGAAGCGGCCCTGTTCGCTTACTTCTTCTTGCCTGCGATCGGCTTGGCCTTGCCCTTGCGGGTGCGGGCGTTGGTGTGCGTGCGCTGTCCGCGAACGGGCAGGCCGTTACGGTGACGCAGGCCGCGATAGGAACGCTGGTCCATCAGGCGCTTGATGTTCATCGCGGTTTCGCGGCGCAGATCGCCTTCAACCTGATGATCCGCATCGATGGTTTCACGAACGCGCAGGATTTCCTCGTCAGTGAGGTCCTGAATGCGGGCGCTGTGCGCAATGCCCAGCTTGTCGGCGATCTGAACAGCCGTTGTGCGGCCAATTCCGTGAATATAGGTCAGCGCGATAATAACACGCTTGTTGGTGGGGAGGTTTACCCCGGCAATACGAGCCACTTAATTCTCCATGCTCCACAGGGGATTAAGGCCTTGGCCTACGCCCCCATCTCAACGCTCAAAAACACACCGCACGCCCGCACCCGCATTTGTCGCAAATTGAGGTCTTTGCGCATGGCAAATACATCAACGGCAAAAGTCCGGGTGACATCCGCCTTGATAGCGATTGCCTTCCGGACCGAGTTCGAGCGTGTCGAATGAGCCGCGCGCTTAGGCCGAATCGGCAAACGCGTCAACTGCTAGTGGTGCATTATCGAACGAACGCACGATATGGCCAGCAAAAATAGTTCTTCAACCCCTGTAAAATGCGCGGCGGTGGCAGCAGGCAAGGCCCGCGAATAGTCGAACGGAGAGACCTCCTCCAGAATCCTTCTGGTCGCTCAATTGTCCCACGCGCCGAGACAAAAGCAGACCTACTCCAGAGCCACTGGCGATTGGTCGATCAAACCGAGACGGGGAACAATCGTGTGCCTGTTCAACAGCGCCCCGGGAGCCACAACGGCGTTGGCACCGATCTTTGCATCGTCCCCGATGACCGCACCAAACTTCTCGACGCCGGTTTCGAGGATTGAGCCACTCCAGTTAATACGGATCGCCTTGTCTTCGCATTCGTTTCGGTAATTTGCGATCGTGGCTCCCGCTTCAATGTTCGCTCGCGAACCGATAATGGAATCGCCGACGAAACTCAGATGAGCGATCTTCGACCCTGAGAACATGAAGGTTGATTTCAGCTCACACGAGGGGCCAACAATGCAATCCCTCGCGACAAATACGCCGCCACGCAAATAGCAGTTGGCCGCGACGAAAGCTCCCGGTTCAACGACCACCGGTCCCTTAAGGATGGCGGACGGTTCTACTGTCGCACTTCGATGCACCGCGACCTGGTTTTCGATTCTGTAGCTCGAATCCAGTTGCTCTATCCGATCAAGTATCAACTTCTGCGCGTAAGAGGTCGCCTCCCACGGCACGCAGGCGGAAGCGCCGAACGCCGAGGCGCTCCAGTCGGAGATGAATAGTTCGATCAACGGAGCGCCAGTATTATTCATAGGTCACCCAATGCCTTGCTACCCCATGAAGACCAAAGGCAGGACGGAGCGGCCAGAAAGCAGCTGGCGCGGAAATGCTGTCTTAGAATTGGCCCGGCGCGCTTAGATCGCCAAACGCTTCTTCCACGCTGGGGCCGTCATCTTTTTCGCCATCTTCTGCCTCGTCTGTCTCCGCCGAAGTGGCCGGTCCTTCACTCTCGAGAACGGAATCCCCCTCGATTGTCGCGCTTTCGGTTTCACCATCGGTTCCGTCTTCGCTCGCGGGGTCTTCGTCAGGCGCATTCTCAGGCTCGTCGACCAGCCCCAGCTTTTGCGCAAGACCGTTCAGCTGGATCGTCATCACCCCATCAACGGCCTTGGAAATCACGGGGATCTCATAACGCATCGGCCCGCCGACATTATACTCCCACACAATGCGCGTGCCGCCCTCTGCCTCGCTGAGGGCGATTGTCAGCACGCCGGTGACCGGCTCACTCTGCAGCGGTCCCAATCCGCCCACCATGCGCAAAGCGCGCTCGGGATAGGCCTGGATCACCCGCATATGCTCGACACTGCCTTCGAGGGTAAACCGGTCCGGCTCGTCAACCTCGGGGATCTTCTCGCAAAAGCATCCACCCGCGGTCGGCATCAAGGTCAGATTGGCCGCATCCGCCGACCATGTATGCTCCGCAGACCACCAGTCGGCAGGGCTGATCAAGGCCAGCCACGTCTGCTTCAGCGTGGCATCGACCACCACCTCATCGCGGGTAATGAAGCCGTCATCGCTGCTTTCGACGACTTCGGCGCTGGCCGGCGCGCTGAAGGGCGCGGCGAGCAAAGCTGCTGCGACACCCAGTTTTGTTGTGTTGCGATTTGGCATGACCCATTCTCCCTTTAGCGGGGGTTTAGGCGATCCGGCGATGGCGTGAAAGACCCATTCGGCCTTTGAGTGGGCGGCAGAAATCAGCCCAAAATTGCGTCGATCGCGCCTGCGACCTCTTCAATGCCCGCCATGCCGTTGACGCGCGAGACAATGCCGCGTTCCTCATAGCCGGGCAGGATCGGAGCGGTCTTGGCGCGATATTCTTCCATCCGGGTGCGCACGGTCTCTTCGTTGTCGTCCGGACGGCGCTTGAATTCGGTGCTGCCACACGCGTCGCACACGCCCTCCTTGGCGGGCGGATTGGCGGTGTCGTGATAGAGCGCGCCGCAATTGGCGCAGGAGAAGCGGCCCGTGATGCGTTTCACCAGCGCCTCCTCGTCCACTTCCAGCTCAATCACGTGATCAAGCTTGCGGCCATGCTTGGCGAGAATGTCGTCGAGCTGCTGCGCCTGCGCGGCAGTGCGCGGATAGCCGTCAAAGATAGCGCCCGTGCCTGCGTCCATCGCGCCAATATTGTAATCGATCAGGTCGGAGACGATTTCGTCAGAAACCAGCTCGCCGCGGTCCATGACTTCCTTGGCCTTGAGGCCAACGGGTGTCTGCGCCTTCACAGCTGCTCGCAACATATCACCGGTAGAAAGCTGGACCATCGAATGGCGCTCCACCAGTCCAGCGCTTTGCGTACCTTTGCCAGCGCCCGGAGGCCCCAAAAGA
>JBARXS010000055.1:0-61214 GCA_049647465.1 Erythrobacter sp. | reverse complement strand
ATGGCAGTAGCTGTAACTTTGTATCAAAGCCTCAGCCCGACAGTAGGAACCGGGGCCATAAATCTGATCATCGGCATAACAAAAAGCATTTGTTTGGGCGCGTTTACTTACACGACAACCACCGCAGTTTTGTGGCTTGCAAATTCAAGGCCTATCGGACCCGAAACAGAACTTATTATAATTCTGAAAGATATTTTTTATAAGATTACTCATAAACTATCGCGATCCATTTTATGAGATAGGCCGATCTAGACCCTGGTCTGACGACTGCGAAGATGATCGACAGAAACCACGTTTGCAGCATCGCCGGCGTATCTGAGGGCGGGCATGTCTGGGCCGCAGGCGGAATAATGAAGGTTGCGCATACGGTCTTGAGCGATTGCGCGGGACTATCGAGAGCAATATCACATCCCCTGCGACAATCCACGCCTCCTTGCGAGCTTCATCTTCGGTGGAATAAACGCCGAACTAGTCCCCAGCCACACCGTTGATGAGAACCAAGACCACAAGGTCAGGGCATCCCGACTATGGCCGCTACAAAGACCTTAATCGTATTGAGAGCACGTTCTGTAAGCTCACGCAGATGCGCCGCTTCTCCGAGCGGTTTGGAAAGGCCGTCCTTTCCATCGAAAATCTCCTTGGACTTGCCGCCGCATGGCGATGCCTGAGATCATTTGCCAGGAGACTGCTGCTAAGGTTCATTGTGTCCAGCGAGCTTATGTGTTCGCCGAACTCCTTACGCCGGCGGTCATCATGCTATTTTCACCTTGCGTTCGGCTGTTGTTTAGTCGTGCACGAGACCGACCAACCAGACAGAATTCGGCGCGGTCCTTGGAACGCGATCCAATCGCGAAAACCTCCTAACAGTCCCTAAATGAAATATTTTGTCAAAGCCGCCAAAGTGGGTAAGACGATATCATGCGTAGGCTTCGGGTAGCTTTCTTCACAAACACCTTTCCCGTTTCGTCAGAGCCTTTCATTGCCCTTCAGGCAGCTGAGTTGGTTACTCTGGGTCACGAGGTCCAGATATTCGGCCTATCCAATCTGCCGCCTTCGCCAACAGCATCATCACCACGAGTCCAGTCACTGCTGGCTGGCCGGTATCGCAACACCGCATGGCCTCAAAACCGTTTGGCCAGGACCGCAAAGGCCCTTCAGGCATCGTTGCGCACATCGATGAAGGCGAACATGATCCGGGTTCCGATCCTGCGCCCCCTGCCCTTTCGGCGCACATGGCTCGACCTGTCTTGCGCCTTCCAAGGCGAGACTGTCGCCGGGCATGCGCCTTTCGATATTCTCCATTGCCAGTTCGCAACGCTTGGAGAGCATGTGATCAAACTCAAGGATGCCGGGCTCATCAGCGGCCAGCTTGTCGTGCATTTCAGAGGCTACGACATAACCGAAGTCGTTCAAGAATTCGGCGGCGAAATTTATCGCAATTTGTGGCACAGGGGTTCGCGCTTCGTGGCAAATTGCGAATATTTTCGCGATGCTGCTATCAAAATCGGCTGCCCTGGCGATCGTATTGATGTGGTAGGATCCGGCATTGATCTGACCGGATTTCCCTATCGTCCCCCCTTGCTCCTCCAATCAGGGCCTATCCGCGTGGTGGCAGTCGGAAGACTTGCGCGGCGCAAAGGCTTCCATACGCTGATTGAGGCGATTGCGCGTTTAAACCAGTCGGGCACCGACATTGGACTTACGCTGATCGGTGAAGGCCCCGAGCGCGGCTCGCTGGAGGAGCTGTCAGCCGCCCTGGGATTATCAGCAAAGGTCCATTTCGCCGGAATGCAGCCTCACAGAGCGGTGAGTGATCTCTTGACCCGAAGTCATATTTTTATAGCGCCATCCGAAACCTCGCCAACGGGGGGCGCGGACGCTCCGGTCAATACGATAAAGGAAGCGATGGCCGTCGGAGTGCCGGTCTGCGCAACGCGGCACGGCGGCATTCCTGAACTGGTGGAAGACGGCGTCACGGGCACTTTGGCGAGGGAAGCTGATCCGGAAGATTTGGGCAAAGCAATTTTGCGCCTGATTGCGCTGGAGCCCCAATGGCCAGACATAACACGCAGCGCCCGCCGCCGCGTCGAAGACAATTACGAGATTTCGACGGTGACACGAAAACTTCTGGAAGTGTATGCAAAAGCCATGCAATCTTGAACAGCAACAATTTTGGGCAGGTTCGAATGGCGTGCAATCCTCACGAAACTCTATCAGTCTCAAACTCGCCCGCGCTTCACATGAACCGGGGTGCGTTGGTGGCCCCTCATGATGCCACAATCGTTATCGTGCCGCGGGAGCGTTTTGGGTCCGCGGTTGAATCACTGGAAAGCGTGGTCAAGCTGACCGCTCGTCCCTACGCGCTGGTCTATATTGATTGTGCCAGCCCCAAACATATCGCTGCGCAAATCAAACTGATCTGTGAACGCCATGGCTTCTCCTACTATCGTTTCGAAGAAGTCCTATCGCCCAATGCAGCCCGCAACACCGGCCTGCGAAAAGTCTCGACGCCCTATGTCGTCTTCCTCGACAACGATGTGATCGTGTCAGAAGGATGGCTTGAGGCCCTGCTCTCCTGCGCCAGGGAAACGGGAGCCGAGGTTGTCGCTCCCCTGACCTGTCAGAAGGAACCGCTCCACTCCGAGATTCATCAGGCCGGGGGTGAATTTGCAGCCGATCACCGCGCTTTCCTCGCCGCTCCACCGGAGGATCGCCGGATCACAGACGTGCATGTTCTGCAAGGTGCCAAGGTCATGGATGTCACCCTGAAACGAGCCGAGACGCAGTGCTGCGAGTTTCATTGTGCGCTAGTGCGCACGGACGTCTTTGCCCGGATCGGCGAGCTCGATGAACGGCTCCTGGCAACCAAGGAACACATCGATTTCTGCATGACAGTCTGGGCCTCCGGAGGGACGGTCCTGTTTGAGCCGGAATCGGTCGTCACCTATCTTTTCCCTGGCAGGAACAATCCCCTCATTCGCGGCGACCGGAAGTTTTTCGCGCTTCGCTGGTCGCCCCAATGGCAGCAAAAAAGCCTCGATCACTTTCAGGCAAAATGGTCCTTACATCGCGACCCCTATTTCGAACGGCGGAGGCACCAATTGACTTGGCGGCTCACCGAAGGAATTGGTAAACCGCTTCTTTCGCGCGTCCCGTTTGTCCATCGCAGTCATCGACTTCGCACATTTGCGCTCAAAGTGCTGACCGCAGCGCTTACTAAGTGGAGCGACAGACTGGTGCGAACCCATCGGTCCCCGGCCCGCAACTCTCACATGAGCAACGGCTCGAACCCCGCGCGATGAAGCCAGCCAAAGGGGGCTTCCTTCTTCAGGCCCTCTGGGCAAGTCTCGGGCAGCTCTTCCAGGCTGTGCTTGCGTTTGCCGGGCTCCTCATCCTTGTGCGTTTGCTGGGGCCAGAAGCCTATGGCATCTTCGCCATTGCGCTTATCTGCGTTGGCTTTTGCGAAATCGTAGTCGGCGGGCATACCGGCGATGGCATCGTCAGCATTGCAGAGCTGCGGGCAAGCCACACCCATTCGCTGTTCGGGCTGCTCGCGACTGTCGGCCTCGCAGCTGGCGCAGGCCTGTGGCTGGCGCAAGACCTTTTGGCCCAGGCGTTCGGGGTCGAGCAGGCTGGACCGGTGATCGCGGCAGCGAGCGCGCTGCCACTCCTCTCGGCCATGACGACGGTTCCCGCACAGCTTCTGGCGCGCGATGTGCGCTTCTCCGTGCTTTCGACCGGCACCGGGCTCGGTGCCGTCGCTGCGATTGGCGCAGGCGTCTACGGCGCGCTCTCGGGATGGGGCGTCTTCAGCCTCGTCTTCATGGAATATGTCCGCAGAACCGTGATCCTCCTCGTCGCAGTTTACGCCACGCGCTGGCGTCCCGGCTGCGACTTTCACAGGGCCGACGCGTGGGAAATCACCCGTCCGGCGCTCGGCCGGGTCGAGAACCGGGCGGTGCAATACGTGTCGAGCGAAGCCATGCCACGCACTCTCATCGGAGCGGTCCTGGGACCTGACATGCTGGGCATTTATGTCATCGCCAAACGATTGCTCGACCAGTTGAACAATGTGCTGAGCGGTCCCATCAGCGCTGTGTCGATGCCTGCCTTTGCCCTCGCGCGCGGCAATAGCGAGGAATTGCGGCGGATTATGTCCAAAGCGATCCGCGGCTC
This sequence comes from Erythrobacter sp., assembly GCA_049647465.1. Taxonomy (GTDB): domain Bacteria; phylum Pseudomonadota; class Alphaproteobacteria; order Sphingomonadales; family Sphingomonadaceae; genus Erythrobacter. The sequence goes on along the minus strand of JBARXS010000055.1, from coordinate 57,038 downwards.
AACCCTGGTGTTCTGGCCCGCGCTGATCGGGCTCCTGATTGTCAGCCCGACTCTGTTGCCTTTGTTGTTCGGCGAGCAGCTCGATGGCCTGGTTGTGGTCGTTCAAATCCTCATCATTGCCTCGTTGCGAACGCCTTTGTCCGGTTTTACCAGCGCTTTGTTCATTGGTCTTGGCGATCAGCGCACAGTGTCGCGTTTGCAATGGATTTCGCTCGGGATCGGCGCCATCCTTCTGGCCATCGGCCTGCAATACGGCCTCATTGGCGCAAGCCTGGCTCTGGCAGCCCGGCAATGGCTCGCATGGCCCTTTGGAGCCTCGGCGATTTCCAAGTCGATCAACTTGAGCGCAACCGAACAAGTGCGGGTCTTTGGGCAATCTGCCCTCCCCTCCTGTCTCATGGGCGCGGCGGTCGGGTTGGCCAGCTTTCTTCTTCCCGGTGATCTTTCGCAAATCGCTACGCTCGTTTGCCTGAGCGCGATCGGGGTCATCGTTTACCCGCTCTGCTGGATGGCTGTGTCGCCACGAGAGCGCACGATCATTCCGGAAGTCTTCCACCACATCGTCCACGGCCGACTTCGCGATGCGCTCCACTGCGCAAAGGCGCTGGTCTGGTGAGACGCATCAGAGAACGGCGCTGTTCACTCCGCTTCGAGCAAGCTCTGTTGCCCATCTGATATCAAACACAAAGACTCTAGCGCGGGCGCAAGCAAGCGAACGGTCATCCAGCAGATCCGGCGTTTCACTGAGACGCAGGCGCCGGCTCGCCCCACCGCCGAGCCTCCCTCTCGTTCCCGTTGGGAATGGAACCGGCTCGCGTGGCTATCCGTTCACTGGATGGCTCGGAGGACCAGAAGCGCCCGGCTCTCGCTCCCCTGGCGTGCGGCGATGCCATGATTGCCCTCGAGCGAGAGTTCGATATTCGCGTCACGGCCAAACCGATACCCGAACCCGAAGCTCGCGATATGCCGTTCGAGCTCCTGCAGCGCTTCGTAATTGTAGTCAGCAAAAGCGAAGCTGCGCGTCCCGCTTGTCCGCGTCACCCTTCCCCCGATCTGATACCCGCAGGTCAGTGCAGAACCGGTGACCGAGATGTCCTCACATAAGAGTCCGGGGCTGAGGCTGAACTCGGTGAGACGGCTCTCGCTGCTAAGCTGATCGCCAAGCACATAGCGCAGATTGATCGGCACACTGAGCCGGGTCGAGTTGACGGTGCCGACCGGAAACAAGATGTCCTCGCGTGCCTCACCGGAGAACCGCGCGTCAAGACGTGCCCTGCCCAGATCCTCAACCGCCCACGATATCGCGGCGTCGGGTGTAACAATGAGATCTCCCAGCGCGATGTCGCCGCTGACCATAGCCCCCAGCGCATAGCGCGTGCCGTTCATGGCGCCGTTCAGAATCAGCCCGTCATCGGCCAGATCAAAATCATACCACGCCTTTCCGAAGGCAGCGAAGCCGGCCGCGCGAAGCGTATCGGTAACATCGACCTGAACATAGCCGTTGAGCTGCAGCGAGTAGTCCGAGATCGCGCTGTCGGCAAAACCTGCAAGTTGCTCGTCGGCAAAGCTTCCCATGATCCCGAGACCCAGCGTCAGGTTGTCTTCCACCCGCTTTTCGAGCTGGGCTGTGCCAAAACCGCGCGTGGTCCAGTCGCCCTCGAGACCCGACAAAACAGCACCTCCCGTCATACGGACGCGCCACCCGCGCGCGCAATCCTGACGGACCTGGTTAAACTCAAAGCGCGCGTCCTGGCTCGTCTGATTGGCGTTGACAGACGCCGCAAACGGGTCCTGCGCGGCGACTGGCTGACAAAAATCTTCCCGGGCGCCCGACATCAGGTTCTCGTTGAAGGCCAGCATGTCTCCAAGACTGCGCATTGCGTAGGTGCGAAGGTCGCCGCGCAGCAGATCGCCAATCGCTGCCAGCTTCATCGCGATTTCGTCAATATCAGTGACAAACACGGTTACGCTCTGGGTGGCAGACCTGCCATTTTGATCAACCGCGCGAACAAGCAGATCATATTGGTTGTTGCGATCAGCATCGAGCGGGTTCTCAAAGTCTGTAGCCATGGCGAACTGGACGATCCCAGTCGCCGGATCGATCGAGAACCGACCGGCGTCGGCGCCACCGGCGATTTCCCACACGACGTCCATGTCCGCGGCAAACGCAGCCACCGGGCGAGCGCCTTCAACCACCGTGACCTGACTGCTCGGGGAACCAGGCCCGCCGCTCGGGCCGGTTATGATCGGCTCCGCATCATCGACGTCGAGCACTGTGACCAGCACGCGCAGCTCGCTCGTGTTGCCGGCCCCATCGCTTGCAGCAATTGTGAGCGTGTAGACGTTGTCGCCATCGCCATCTCGCGGAGCCTCGAAATCGGGCGCGGCGATAAAGCTCAGCGCCCCGGTTGCAGGATCAATCGAAAACTGATCGGCATCCCCGCCCTGGACAAGCGCCCAGCTCACTGGTTCGTTCGCGACAAAACTGGTGACCAGACTGACGTCTTCGAGAACTGAATACTCGGCGTTCCCGCCTGCCTGATTGCCGGGCTGCTCGATCACCGGAGCCGTGTCATCCAGATCGCGGACCGTCACGGTCACCGTTTGCGCCGAAGTGTTTCCCAACGCATCCGTGGCTGTGACGATGACCGTGTAGACATTGTTCGCATCACTGTCAGCGGGCAGCTCAAAGTCTGGCGCTGCCACAAACGTGATCGCACCCGTGGCCGGGTCGATCGCAAAATCAGCCGCATCCGGGCCGCCGGTAATCCGCCAGGTGACCGGTTCGCTGGCGGTCAGCGTTGCAGCAGCTACTGTGCCTTCATCAACCGCAACCGCGAGCGCTCCCGACCCGTCGCCGATCACCGGCCCCGCGTCATCAATATCGGATTCATTCAAGATGACGGGAATGGACCGTGTGGCTCCCGATCCATCGGTTACGACCACCGTGATCGTGCGCGAACTAGGGCCGATATCAAAATTGTTGGCGTCAGAGGCCGCTCCGGCGGCGGTTAAGCTTATTTCTCCGGTGGCCGAATTAATTGCATAGAAACTTTCGGAATTTCCTGAGCTGATTGCAAAGACGTAGCTGCCTTGTCCCCCCGTCGCCGCAACGCTGCCGAGACTGGCGCCCGCGCTCCGGTTCTCCTCATACGTGAACTCATACGCAGGATTGCCGCCCGAGGTCGCGTTGGTGCCGCTGAATGCCAGGGGTGGAGCAACGACAATTGTGGCACTCGCGGTAATGCAATTGGCAGGGTTGAGCGTTTCGCAAATCTGATAATCAAAACTGTAGGTCCCCGCCTCGGCACCGGGATTGACCGAAACGCTTCCCGTGGCCGCATCGAAGCTCAGCTGCGCTGGCAGAGTGCCCGAAGCAGCCAGTGTAATCGTCACAGTGTCAACCGTGGCAGGATTGCCGTTGACAGTGTCTCCGGCAAGAACGTTGAGCACATCCGCGTCGCCTGCCGCCGCGCCGGTGCTGGTGGCGCTGTCGGGCGCGGCGACCAGATTGGCGCTGCGCACTGTGATCGAAGCGGTTGCGGCGGCGCAATTGGCTGGATTGGCAATGTCACAGATTTCGTAGACGATCGCGTATCCGCCCGCAGGCGTCTGCGCGGGTACGTCCACCAGTCCGTCGCTCGTGTTGAGGACGGGTACGTTGCCGCCATCGATCGCGCTTGCCGGTGTGACAACACGCAAGCGAACGGTGCTGGTCGTGGCGGGACTGGCGCCAATCGTGTCGCCGTCCAGAACGTTCAGGACATCCTGCGCACCGGCCGCTCCGTCGACATCGGCCACTTCATCCTCGTCTGCCTGGACGCCGGCCGTAACGATAATGGTGGAGGTCGCGGTTTCGCAATTCCAGTCGGCCCCGCGCTGACACACTTCGTGGACTATGCGGTAGGTGCCGGCAGGAACATTGGCTGGCAGGGAAATGTCCCCTGTAGCGGGATCGAGTGCGGGCACCGGACCTGAGCCGACCGGATCGGCCGGGTCTGTCGAGATGCACCGAGTTCATAATATATTCGTTCAAAGTCAAATTTTTGCAGCGCTAAATTGTTTTCAAACCACCTTTACAGCCACCTCAGCTTCCTCAATGCGCGATCGTCCTTGTCCCCTTTGGTTTCTCCTCTGAAGCGCTCAAGTGGGACGCATATGTTGCAAAGCTTTCAAACTTTAGGCCACTTCGGATCAACTTCGAAAGGTCAGGCTGACTTATTCGCTGCGACGATGGCCGTCATGTAAGTTTGGTAGTTGCGCCTGCTATTTGGCATCACGGGACGACCATGATCCGAGCCAGTCTGTTTGCCCCATCCTTGACTGAAAGCTGTCGGCCTCAATTGAAACCCAGACGGGACCGATGCTAATCGAGGTTGTGACGCCGCTTTGCGTGCTTGCCATCGGGTTCCTCGGGTTCGCCATGCTATCAGGACGCCTTAAACTGAGGCGCGGATTTAGCGTTGTTGGTGGGTGTTTCGTGCTACTCGGCGCGCCATTCATGGCCGCGAATTTGTGTTCTCTGCTCTCCCAATCAAGGCTAAACGTCGCAGTTGTCGTTCCGCTGCAAGATACGCCGAACAGCCCATGTGAAGACCTGCCGCCAGTCAATAATGATTCATTTGCGGGAGCATCCTTCGTGATTAACTAGGTTGGCTCGTTTTCTTGCAACCAAAGACCCTTCATATTTTCTGTAGGTTCAAGGTCAACTCCTTCTCGGGTAGCTCCCAAATAAGTCTGCAAATTACAAATGCGACACTTTTTCGAATTGACTTCAGCGCGTTACAGGATAGCAATAATTATAGACAAAAAAGGGGCAAACCATTGCGACGATCCGTCTGGCTTTCGACTGCATCTTTTGCAGTGATATCGCTCACGTGTGCATCTCACGCGCAATCGAGCACGGAGAGCTACACCTACGATGCTTTGGGGCGGCTCATCAAGGTCGTCGCCAGTGGCGGGCAAAACAACGCGGAGACACAGGCGTATTGTTACGACAATGCGGGGAACCGGACCGAAGTTGCTTTGAACGAGAGTAATGGAGCGATCGCTTGCAACGGTTCGTCAGCGCCTCCACCTCCGCCGCCTCCGCCTCCGCCTCCGCCTCCGCCTCCGCCTCCGCCGCCGCCTCCGAGCAACAGCCCACCAATCGCAGTTAATGACAGCGCAAATGGCGTTTGTTCAGCCAGTATATCAATCCCGGTAACCGACAACGATTCAGACCCAGATGGCAACGTGCCCTTGTCGGTGACTAATGTTGTCAAAACAAGCGGGCAGGCTACTGCAGTGAGCTGGTCTGGCGGGAGCATCTCGCTAAACCTTCCATCGCAGTTGGGTTCATCGACTCTTACCTACACCGTATCGGACACCCTAGGAGCGACAGACACAGCGGTTCTGACCGTCTCGGCCACAGGCTGTGGCGGCGGTGGCGGACGTGGTCGAAGATGAGGATCGCTGCACGCACGTTCGCGCACCGCGTGGAAACGAACCATTCCGGTCCGCGAGATAACTTTCTCAAAAATCAAATCACCAAACCGAAGGCTGATCTCATGCGAAAGCTCTTGAGTGTTCAATTTGGCTCTGCCACTCAAAGACTGTTGCTTAAACCTGATGAAAGCTTCCAAGGGCAAACAGGCTATTCAAACCCCGCGCCCAGTACCACTTGCGATATCAAGCGCGAACCTAAGAATGCGTCGCGGATTCTCGAAAAGATCACAGGTTTTGGCTCACTGATTTTAGTCATCGCTGCTTCGGGTTGGGCGTCTTCACTAGCCGCCGAATCGGAGAACAACATAGCTCCTAGTGATCAAACAGTTCTATCTCCTGGGAACGTGGATATGCGTTCCGGCTATTTTCAGCATCAGCGTGTTGACGCTGCAATTGGGCCGAATGAGAACGAGGATGGGCTTGTGCTAATGAGATCACATGCGCCCTATGATTACAGCAGGACGGGCATAAATAATCTGGTTTGGGATGGTCCCTTCCCGATGACCCATAACTGGAATATTCGTCTCTATGAGAACAGGGTATGGCTTGGCGTAAGAGGCATCAGCTCGCCTACACAGAGTAGGCCGATCGACTTTGAGCATGATGGGGGCTCTCCAATCCGTGATTACAGATTCATCGTCAACGAAGGATCCTCTAGTACAACGTTTGACACAACTGGACCGAGCATCGGCATCGGTATTCCCTCAGCTGGATTCGCGCCAGGTCTTGCCATGTTATGGAACAACGGCAACTTCACCACCGATGTAAACGGAACTCACTTATACTGGGTTGAAAAAGTTGATGGTACGCGCATTGATTTCAGCACTCTGGGAAAGCGATGCGGCGAAGATGATAGACGTTGTGCCGTGGCCGAAACGGTTACCCGTCCCAATGGCACGCGGTATGAGCTGACTTACATCTCCGTGGCTGTCTCGTCCGGTGTAACCAAGGACGTGGTCGAGACTGTGACCAGCAATCGCGGTTATGGACTGAAGTTCTTTTACAACCTGTCTGTTGGCGATCAGCCAATTAAGGCGTGTTTGTTCAATACGGCGACTAACCCCATGTCAACCGGTCAGAGTTGCAACTCCGCTGGTTCGACAGAAGTGACCTACACTGTCGATAGCCTTTCGTTCGAGGCGAACACCGCGGTCGGTCGGTCAGAGCGTATCGTTTCAACGGCAACGACTGGCGTTCGCGAAATCTCATTTTATAATGGTCATGACACCGCACCTTGGGTCATTAATTCAGTCATGAACTCAGTTGATGCTGTTAGCTTTCAGGCGTTTGCCGATGGTCAAACATACAGATATCAGTTCGACGCAATAAGAAATCCATCGCCCACGCCCAGCGCTGCCGGCGGAAATTACACTGACTCCCGAGATGGTATCGTCCAGGTTCAGTTTCCTCAAATACCCTATCCTACAGACTATAGCGCTCCATGCGCAGACCGTTCCTGCGCATCTCCTCTTCAGGTTGCCAGTGGGCCGAGCGCAATTGTCGATCAGCTTGGAAGGGTCTCATCCGCAGACTACTGTGATCCGTGGATACCCCCGCCAGGTTATCAGTATATTCCAGGGGGGGCCACGGGTAACCTGAGAGGCTGTGTTTATGGCAAGATACAATCGGTGACTGATGCCGAAGGGCGTACGACTAAGTTTCGTTATGGCAACAACCGAATGGTTGTAGAACGGCGGCGTAATTCAAAGCCCGGTAGTGGCCTGTCTGCGATAGTTGAGACTGTCGAGTTCGATTGCACTCAATATCTATGTAAGCACAAACCGACAGCCGCTACTGATGGCAACGGCAATACGACGAATTGGGAATATTCGACTGTGCACGGGGCACTTCTTCGCGAGACGTTGCCAGCTGACGCCAGTGGCATTCGTCCGGAAACACGGTATACGTATCAGCAAAAATACGCGTGGCTGAAGAGCGGATCGGGCTATGTGCAGGCGACTACGCCGATTTGGCTGCTGGCTTCGCAGTACACTTGTCGAACAAGCGCAATGCAGAGCAATGGCAATTGCGCTGCTGGTGCTACTGATAAGGTGGTTACGACGTACCAGTATGAGGCGGGCAATGCGTCAACTCCAAGCAACCTGCACATGCTTGGGATTGCGGTAACGGCCGACGGGCAAACCTTGCGTACCTGCTACGGTTATGACGATCAGGGTCGTCGCATCTCCGAGACCCAGCCCAAGGCTGGCCGCGCAACCTGTCCGTCTTGAGGAGTGGTCCGATGAAGCATCTTCTTTCAAAGACCACCATTGCTCTTTCAGTGCTCTGCACAGCGCTACCTGTGGCCGCTCAGGCACAGTCTGCACCGTCCCCTTACACCTCGGCGACGCGCTATGACGCGATAGGCCGGGTTACTGGCACGATTGCGCCAGACCCTGATGGGAATGGCCAGCTTAAATATCTGGCTACCCGCACGACTTATGATGCGCGCGGCAATGTGACCAAGGTTGAGACGGGACAACTACAAAGCTGGCAGAGTGAAGCTACAGCGCCTGCACAATGGACTGGCCTTAGCGTTCATACTCGCACAGAATCCACCTACGACGCGATGAGCCGCAAACTGACCGACAAAGTCAGCGGTGTGAGTGGGTCAACGGTTACGCCGATTGGCTTGACGCAGTATAGCTATGACAATCTGGGTCGGCTCGAATGCACGGCGGTGAGGATGAACCCGGCCGCCTGGAACTCGCTGCCCTCTTCTGCCTGCACGTTGGGTGCGCAGGGCTCGCAAGGCCCTGATCGGATCACAAAGACTGTCTATGACGCAGCAGGCCAAGTGCTGCAGGTGCGCAAAGCGGTTGGCACTTCGGTCGAGATAGCCGATGTTACCTATACCTACACCGACAATGGGCAAATAGAGCAGGTCATAGACGCTAACGGCAATCGCGCAGAACTGCGCTATGATGGGCATGATCGCCAAAACCGCTGGGTCTTTCCGTCGAAAACCAGGCCCAGCAATTTCAACGATGCCACTCCTGCGACTGCAATAACCAGCGCCGGTGCGCTCAACGAAGGCGATTACGAAGCCTACAGCTACGACCAGAATGGCAACCGTCTCACGTTGAGGAAACGTGACGGTTCGACCATCAGCTATCGCTATGATGCTCTTAACCGGATGGATCGCAAGACCATTCCCAATCGCGCCAATCTTGCCTCGATGCATGAGCGCAATGTTTTTTATTCCTATGATCTTCAGGGCCTGCCGCTTCGCACCCGCTTCGACTCTCTCAACGGTCCTGGTCAGACAAACAGCTATGACGGGCTTGGGCGGCTCATCCAGACCTCGGACAATACAAGCGGGGTCAATCGAGTTTTAAGCTATCAGAATGACGCCAACGGCAACCGGACCCGGATGACGTATCCCGACACCCGGTATATGAGCTATGATTATGATGGCTTGAACCGGATGACAGGGCTGCGTCAGTACAACTCGCTGTTGGGTTCGATGCGCTTTAACGATCGCGGTCAGATGGATCAGACATCCTTCACGTGGGTGATGAGCGCCCACAAGCGCGTTTATGGCTATGACACGGCAAACCGGCTCTCGTCGATGGGATTCGATCTGCACAACACCGCCGATGATGTCTCGTGGAGTTATACGCGCAATCCCGCCTCGCAGATCCTGACTGAGACGCAGTCCAATGATAGCTACTCATGGGATGGCCACGTCAACCTCAATCGCACTTATACGACGAACGGCCTCAACCAATATGAAAGCGCGGGCGGCGCCTCGTTCTGCTATGATGCGAACGGCAATCTCACCGCTGATGGCGGTCACGTCTATCTTTATGACATCGAGAACCGTCTGGTCGAAAAGCGCACTCAGACCAACACGAACTGCAATGGGTTAAGCTACTCGGGGGCATTGAAAGCGCAGCTGCGCTATGATTCGCTTGGACGACTTTACAGGGTCTCTGGCGGCGCTCTTGGGACGCAGTTGTTTTTGCATGATGGCAATGCGCTGGTCGCCGAATACACTGCGTCTGGTCAGATGCTGCGGCGGTATGTGCACGGGTCCAATGTTGCAGCGGATGATCCTCTGGTCTGGTATGAGGGGGCTGGATTTGGGCGGACCGTTGGCCGGATTCTCCATGCTGATCCGCGCGGCTCGATTGTCGCTGTGACCGATGACAACGGCGCTGTGATCGCGCGCAACTCCTACGATCCATACGGCATACCCGACACGACCAGCGGGACCGACATCGCGACCAAGGGCCGGTTCCGCTACACCGGCCAGCTGTGGATCCCCGAGCTTGAGATGTATTACTACAAAGCCCGGATCTACTCCTACAAGCTCGGCCGGTTCATGCAAACCGACCCCATCGGCTATGAGGATAACGTCAACCTCTATGGCTATGTCGCAAATGATCCGATTAATGAGGTGGACTTCACTGGAATGTGCCCAAATTGTATCGGCGGCATAATCGGCGGCGGTATTGAGGTTTTGAGCCAAGCTGCAAGTGGAGAACTCCAAGATGCGTGGGGTGAAGGGTTTGATCGACTGTCTGAAGGCGACATTGGCGGAGCCTTCGACTCTGTCAAAGAAAGCGGAGGCAAGATACTGGTATCTACTGCAGCAGGTGCTGTCGGCGTCGGATTAGCTGGCAATGCGGCCAAAGCTACAGTTACAGTCTCTCGCACTGGTCAAGCAGCCGGAGTTGCTAGAGCCAGTGCTGCGGGTAGCACGGCAGCTGCGGGAGAACGAGCCGGACACAATGTTGTATCTGGTAGAAATGTTGGCGACGGAGTGGCTTCGGCTGCCGTAGGGGGGGCGGTAGGCGGAGGAGCAGGTCGAGCCGCAGGCCAAACAGCGGCACGACGTACGCTCACAGGTCGTAATGCCCGCGTTGACTCTGCAGGGAGCACAAATGCTCGCGGACATGAACGGCGCTTGGCAGCAGACGCATCTCAACGTAGTGCTAGTCGCACCGAAGCGTCTACCGCCGCTGGCTTCAGTGTGGGCAGCCGTGCGTTAGAAGATGAAAAGAGGTGAAGCCATGGGGCTTTCGTCGATCTTGTTCCCAAGATTTTTTGAGCCGATCGCTCATACTCTTGCGATCATAATTAGTTTTACAATTCTGTCCGATTGGGCGCTCTCAACTAATTTTACCAAGCCTCTATTCTTCTGTTACGTGATCAGTGGGCTCTATGCTCTTTCAGTCATAATGGAGCTCATCTATTCCCTTAAGAAGGGTGATCGCGGTTGAAACCTCACCCATCTCTCAGCGGCTCAAGCGCCTCAAAACCAAGCAAAGCAAGCCAGTCCCCTAAGTGCGCACACCGAACACGGTGGAACCGTGGGTGGCTGCAGCGTATTTAGCTAGGGATTAGAGGTATTTAGGCGGTCGGTGCGTTACCTGCAGCCCGCTGCAGCGTTTGCGCAGGCCAGGTGTTCATGAGCGAGATCAGGGGCTTGGCGCTGCAGTCGGCTGCAGGTGGGCGGCTGCGCGGAGGTGGGCTGCAGCCGGAAAGCGCCGCTTCTCCTACCTGTTTATAGAGCCGCTAAAAGGCTGCGCCAAGAGGCTGCGGGAGTGTCCCGGCCCCTGATCTATGTTCGGTGCTGTAGCGCCGCGTAGGAGCGGCTGAGAGAGGTGTGTGTGGCCTCTTGCGGGTTGACCCGCTGTGTTATCGATCAGGCGGCGTGTTGGGCCTCCATGTCGTTTTTGACGATGACGGAATTGATTAGTTCGCTGACCATCTTCTGCTTGGCCTTGGGCAGGCGTGTGATGGCATCGAGCTGCTGTTCGAGGCGTGAGGCAGGACCACGCTTGCCGGGGATGCGAATATCAATATCTCGAGTTCTCAACGGTTGCTTGACCATCTCTAATCAAAGTCAACAGCATTAAGCACCGGAATAGGGGTCGTAATCCGCTGGTGACAAGTCGCGCTTTGGTTCGGTCGGCAATGCGCTTGGCGAGGGCTGTGAACTCTTGGCTGTGCTCTTTGCTACGTTGAGCAGTCCGGCGCCAACAACGGGAGCGCCCAGCAGGGCAAAGCAGCCCACCAGAATTCGCACTCCGTTGCGCAGCGGCAGCCTTCCCGTCAGCATCATCCCGCCTAGGAAGACCACTGCTAGCACGCATAGCGACAGCGCCACTTCTCCGAAAAGAGCGTCATTTATCCAAGAAACCGAGGCTTCCATAGGCTCGGCAACACTCGGCTCAAACAGGCTGGTCTGCGGTGTGATCCCCATAGTTCCTACTCCGCGACCAAAATCTGACTTACCCGCCGTTTGCCAGAACGGCGCTCAAGCTGCACAAATACATCGACGCTCTCGCGCACGTAATGACGGATATCTTCGCGGCCGAGTCTAGAGCCCGCCTGCAAAACTAGCAAAGAAAGCTGCTCGATCGCGCGCTGGGGCGTATCGGCATGGATGGTGGTCATTGAGCCCGGATGTCCGGTGTTGACCGCCCGCAGGAAGGTAAACGCCTCAATGCCACGCAACTCGCCCAAGATAATTCGATCGGGACGCATACGAAGGGCAGCGATCAGCAAATCCTCAGCAGCAACTTGCGCCTCACCAAGCTCCCCACGCGCAGCTATCAATCCCACCGCATTCTGGTGCTGAAGTTTCAGCTCGGGAGTGTCCTCGATCAGGATCAACCGCTCGTCAGACGGTATCTCGGCGAGGAGAGAGTTCAGGAATGTCGTCTTTCCTGTCGATGTTCCGCCAGACACCAGAACATTCCGCCGCCCCCGGACTGCACTGCGCAAATATACAGCAGCTTCGCGTCCTGTCAGCGATTTGAAGTGCCGGTCTTCCGCCACTGTCCCCTCGCCCTGTGTCACCTCCCCAAAGGCATCGGCATCTTCCCAGTCTGCGAGGGAAAGGTCAGCCGAGACATGCCTCCGGATCGCGAAGGCGTATCCCTCCCGCGTCGCTGGCGGCGCTGCGACCTGAACGCGGGATCCATCGGGCAGCTTTGCGGCAAGCAAAGGTTGAGCCCTGCTGATGCCCTGCGAGGAGTATGATGCGACTTGTCTGGCAAGCCGCGCAAGCAGCTTTTCATCCAGCGCCGGCTCCACGATCCGTTCAATCCCGCCGCCGAGGCTTTCGACCCAGAGTTCGCCGGGTCTATTGATCCATATATCGGTCACATCGGTGCGGCTAAGCACAGACGCCAAAGGCGCCAGAAAGCTGTCGAGATAGTATCCGGCTTCCGCGAGGCTCATGATTCGACCGTGGAGAAATCGAGATCACGCGCGACGAAGACCGATACACTCGTTCCGTGCTTCACCTTGAGCGATGGCTGGATCTGGTCTGGCTCTGTCACACGTACATTCTGGGTGCTGCCTGGAAGCGCGACGATAACGCCATCGGTAGCCCGGTTAACCGCGATCCCAACGCCTATGTCGAGGACAGACTGAAGAAGAGCCCCTCCGAACCGCTGGAAGAACTTCGTGTCGACCTTGCCCTTGATGCCCGCGCGCCCGAGTGGATCAGAAGAGGGCGAGTCCAGAGCAATGGTTACCCCGTCAGGCCTTATCAGGCGTGTCCATTGAACCAGCGCCCGCTTTTGGCCGGGCTGAAGAGTAGCCTCATATTCTCCGTAGAGGCGGCTTCCTCGGGGAATAAGAACTCGTGACCCATCAAAGCTCGACACATCGCGCTGCACAAGAGCGCGCACTCCGCCTGCGCGCGTGGAATCCAGCGCAGTCTCCAGTACCGCCTGGATGACGGTGCCCTGCGGTATGGCGCGATCTGGATTGAGAAAGCGTGCCGCCGTTACCCGCGACGCTTCACCTGATGCCTCATCGGACAGTGATGGAGTTTGCGCAGACGACCGCTGTTCAAACACCACCTGAGGTGTTCGATCCGGCTGAGTTGCGGGCGGCCCTGCAGGCATAGAAGGCGGCAGCGCTATCGGCTGCGGGACTGGCGGGCTGATTATCCGGGGCGCGAGATTGCGCAGCACGGGCACCTCGCGGCGGGGTTCGGCACCTTGTTCCGCTCTGCCGGGTTGCGATTGTGTGGGTTCAAGAAAGCGATCGGGAAGCTGCAAAGGCTGCGGCGAAGCAATGATGCGATTGTCTGATGCAGGGACCGGGGCAATCGCCGGGACTTCGGATGCTTCGCGCGAGGCGGTCAGCGCGCTGAACAGAAGAGCGCCCCCGACCGCCAACAGCGCAAAGAACACCCACATGCCCCATTTGCCAGACGAACCCGTAGACACGACCGGGCGCACATCCGACTGATCTTCGGGGATTGCCGCTGCCCCGCTCATCCCTCGCCATCCCTGCGCTTGTTCCGCTTGGCACGGGCCTTCTCCTTGTCGATGCGGAAGACGAGCTCCTCGTGCACCCGGTCAATGATGAAGAGCCCGCCGCGCATATAGGCATCGACCACTTCCTCATCTCCCGAAGGACCAATGGCAAAGACGGCAGGCAGAGCCTGGTCCGGTCGATACTCGATGACGGTCTTTGCGCCATTGTCGCGGATGGACACAGGACGCACCGAGCGGTCGCCGCGAACCCTGTAGCCCCAGTCAAGATTGTCTATGGTTTGTGCGGTAGAAGCGGCCTCTACCGCTGGCGATTGTGAGTAGATCAGACGCACAATGTAGGCCGCCTGAAGCCCTACGTTCGTTTCCAGAGCGAATTCATAGCTTCGGGCGCCAGTCTCAACTCTCAGGATCGCGGGCGCTGCGCCCTGTTGCGGTGTCACCTGAAAGCTGTTGGCTTCCGCCGAGACCGTGATCTCCCAGGCACGGCTCCCTTCGAGTGTCGCGCGTGACACCGTCTCGCTGCGTTCCAGCATGACTGTAAGAGCGGTCTCGGGCAGAGCTGTAAGGATGACGCGTTGCCCCGGCTTCCACACCACGGACTGGATACGCGGCGTGTCACGGCCCAAAGTTGGAAAGACCTGCGCTTCGAGTGGCAACGCGAGGACAACAGCAAGTGCGCTTATTACCGCCAGAGACCTCACTGTGCTTCTCCTGATCCGGCAGTCTGTGCGGCCGGATCGACCGCGCTTTCCTCGACGATTGTCTCAGGGTTTCGGCGGTAAAAGGTAACCTGAAAACCGAGCGGGTTCACGTAGCGGTCTGCCTCGCTCATTTGGGCCTCCGAGAATGCATAATCAACGATCGCAATCCAGTGCTGTGCTGGCGCCGTTCGTCCCTGCACATTGGATACCGTCGTCGCAAAGCGCACCTGATAACGGCCCTCGCGCAGCTGCGAGACGGACTTCACCTCGGTCCGGATCGTGCTGCCGCGCGGCAGATAGGACAACGGGCTTTGCGCATTGGCAGCGGCCATGGCCCGCTGATATTCCGGTCCCACCTTGCTGTCTGACCAGAGCAGGACCTTGCGATAGTCATCCTGCACCGCTTCACTGGCAAAGCTCTCCCGCGCAATCACGTACTGCACCACCATCGAGCGTGTCAGCGCATCATCGGGCTGGATAATTGATGCGTTCAGCGGCGCGAGCGCTTCGACATTGCCGGTCTGACGATCAACCAGCAAAGTGTAGGGCTCGACAGTCTTGAGCGGAACCAGAAAGACAAGGGCCAACGCTTCCAGCAGCGCAATCAGTGCGGCAATGATTGCGACGATCCAGGCGCGTCGGTTCGAGCGCTCGAGATCATCGGTTACGCTTGTCGCCCAGCTCTCTGCCACCGGCAGATCGGCGAGGTCATGGTCAGGCTGGACAGTCATCAGGTCTGATCCCTTCGGCTTGCTGCCCGGGAGCTGCGCGAAGCCGAGCGGCGATACGAACTGCCGAGCCGCTGCGAAATCGTGGTGCTACCCACGCCGGGGTCCGCTCCAGAGGAGACGGTGCTCGCGCCCTGGATAAGGCGTTCGCTTGCTATCGTGCGCTCGCGCCTGATCGAACTCTCAACTGTATTGCTGATGCGCTCGGCGCGCAGGATCTCAATCTGTGGACCCGATGTGGCCGCCTGAACCATTGGCATTCGCTCGGTGGAGCTGTCGGGAAACCGCGGAAAGTCGGGAAGCGTCAGCCACCCGCGATAGAAGGTCACCTTGGCAAGAAACCACAGCATCAGAAGCAGGACCACGGCAAAAGCGAGCGTGATGGCAAACAGCTCAATGGGCGCTGAAGGCGTCGCATAGCCCAGACTGCGAACCCGCAGCGCATCGGACAGCCATGGGCGAAGAATGGCCAGCTCAACGCTCAGAACAACAGTCGCGCCTATCGATCCTGCAAAGGTGAAGACCAGCCCTTTGAGCCAGCCTGCAAAGATGCCGCGCGACTGGGTGAAAAAGTAAAGCCCAGCCACAACAGGCGCAAGCGCCAGCAATAGTCCTGCACCAATCCGGAGCAGCGCCAGCGTGCCGATAATACCCGAGAGATAGAACAGACGGGCGGTCCCAAACGCTGCATCATCCTCAAGCGCAGCGGATTGAAAGGTTGCGCCCGGCGCCGCATCATCAATCAGCGCCCCGGTGTTCCGTCCCGCCCCGACCTGCGTCAGCTCAGCGATTGCGTTGTCGACCTGTTGAAGCCTGCCTGCAAAGCCGGCAGTTGAGCCGTTCCCGCTGCTTTCCTGAATGACACTTGCGACCTCGGCCGGGCCTTTCAGCGTCAGATCATAAACAACGGTCCTGAACGCAGGCCAGGAAAAGGCGAGCGTCAGGACGATCCCAATCTTTAGCACGTCGTAGACGAGGTCGCGCGCGCCCGGTGGCGGGCCAAACAGGAGGCGAATGCCAAAAAAAGCAATGAACAGCGTGAGCAGGCTTGCAACCAGCGTCGATGCGACCGAGCCCGGCTGTCCAAGCGCCTGATAGCCATAGCTTCCGATCAGCTGGGCCTGGCAGTCGATATGCGAGAGCGTCCGCACGAGAAACTCATCGCCGGTTATGATCGGAGGGCACGCCATCAGGCCGCCTTCTCAAGGAGCAGGTGGAGCCAGTTGGCGGGATCTGGACCCGTCTTGTCGACGAGTGCATCAAAGATGCGCACCGTGCTCTCGCGCCCGGACAGGATGGTGAGCACATCAGCCTCACCCGACAGATCAAGCCGGGCCACCACGCTTTCACGACCATGCTTGATTAGAAAACAGCGCGAGGTGTCAGGCAGGGTTCGCACGAGATCGAACTCATGGCGGCTCAGACCGAAGCCATTGATGTAGTCCTCGGCGCGCGCCTTGGGGTTGACCATGAATATCTGCGTCGCGGCCTGCTCGATAATGGCGCTCGCGATCTTGCTCTCAAGCGCATCCTGCGCGCTCTGGGTGGCGAAACCAACCACGCCATTGCGCTTGCGGATGGTCTTCTCCCAGTCCTTGATCCGGCGAACAAACACCTCGTCATCCAGCGCCTTCCAGCCCTCATCAATAATTATGATCGCCGGACTTCCATCAAGGCGCTGCTCAACGCGCTGGAAAAAGTAGAACATCGCGGGCGTGCGCACCGCAGGATCATCGAGAATCGCGGTCATGTCAAAGCCGACGGTCTCCGCGCTGAGATCAGTCAGATCGCGCTCATTGTCGAACAGCCACGCGCGTTCCCCCTCGCCCCACCATGGTCTCAGCCGTGAATAGAGATCATCGGGATCAGGCCGCGCGCCGCCCCTGAACAGCTCCACCAGAAACCGGAGGCGGCGCTTGTCGAGAGGCTGCTGGAAGCTGGTCTCGATCGCGTCCCGGATCTGGTCGAGCTCGCCGCTGTCAGCCCCGCCCGCGAGCAGGGAAAGCCAGTCAATCAGGAACTGCCTGTTCTCGGCATTGTCTTCCAGTTGAAGTGGATTGAGGCCCGATGGCTCGCCCGGTCGCAGCCGATCATACTGGCCGCCGATTGCTCTTATGAAGAGCTCGGCACCGCGATCCTTGTCAAAGAAGATCGTCCGGGGTTTGAACCGTCGCGCCTGTGCAAGCAGGAAATTGAGCACGACAGTCTTGCCTGAACCCGACGGCCCGATGACGGTGAAGTTGCCAAGATCCTGCTGGTGGAAGTTGAAGAAGTAAGGTCCAGCAGCGGTGGTCTCGAACAGGGTCACCGCATCGCCCCAGTGATTGCCTCTCGCGCGCCCGACAGGGAAATTGTGCAGGCTTGCAAGCCCGGCAAAGTTGGTCGTCGAAACCAGACCGCGACGGCCGATATAGCGAAAGTTGCCCGGAAACTGCGCCCAGTAGGTGGGCTCGAGGGCAATATCCTCGCGCACCGCGTTGATACCCAGATCAGCCAGCAGGGCGATGACCTCGGCCACGTGATCGTTCACCGCCTCCAGACTGTCTGCATGAACAGCAATTGTGGAATGATGCTCGCCAAAGCCTGCCCTGCCCGCAGCCACCTCGTCCTTGGCATAGGTCAGCTCATCGCGCAGCGAGAGTGCCTCGTCCTCAGCCGATTGCATCCGGCGAAGGGCGAGGTTCATCTGACCCAGCGCCTGCGCACGCTCGACCATGGCAAAGCTCTGTGTGACATGCAGTTCGAAAGGCAGCCGATAGAGCTCATCAAACATCCCCGGAAACGTGGCGCCGGGATAATCCTTGATCGAGATCAGCGCCACAAACCGGCGCGCAAGGTCACCGGTGGGCGCCAGCTCAACACAATCCTGCCCGAAGCTGATCCGCCGCGAGGGGATGAAGTGCCCAAGATCACCATACGGAAGCGCGACAGGTTTCATATCGGCGTTGAACAGGCAGGACAGGAACTCGAGTGGTTCGGAGCGCTGGCCATCCTTGGTGTCATAGACGCTGAGCAACTGGGGATAATAGGCTCCAAGCGAAGCCATCATCGCATCACGCGCCCGGTCGAGCGCCGACTTTTCCGCGGCCATCAGCCCTGCGTTGCGCTTTGAACTGCGCGCAAACCAGCCTCGCAGCCGGTCAGCAATGCCAATACGCCCCTGCAACGGCCGCCTGACAATTGTGAGGAACAGCTCATTTACATAGAGCTGCTTGCCCGCAAGCTTCTCACGCCAGCGCGCATCCAGCGAGGCCGAGAAATCATCAGCCGTGACACGCTCAAGCGAGGCTTCGGCAGGCCTTCTGATAACATGGTGATAAACCGCAAAGCGTGAGCTGCCCAGAGTGCGCAGCATCGCATCGCGCAGCCCTGAGCGATAGTTGAGTTCATCGCTGTCGGCAGTCTCGAACAGCAGTCCGCCCAGGCGGATCGTCTGCATAAGCAAGCCGTCCCGGGTCTCGACGGTCACATCATCTATATGGCGCGCATACGGCAGATGCGCGCCAGCCGGCGCCTCATTCGCGATCGCTTTCGGGTCTCGGGTCAGGGCCGGTAGGAGTTGCATTTCCAGATCGCGTAATTCCGGATGCGCGGGCAATTGCGCACACGCGTGATCCAGAGGTCAAAAATGCGCGGCTCACTCAGGCATGCGAGCATTCCGATCCCGTGGATGACCACCGCGATCAAAAGAACCCACCAGGCCCTGAAAATCAGGAACAGCTCGACCGCAATCACGGCATTGATGACGAAGAAGGTGTAGGTGACGCCTGCGAACATCTGTGGCCGCGTCAGTGCGACAAACAGCGTATCGCGGCGTAGCTCACTTTCCACTGTTGCGTCCCTGTTGCTTTTCTCAATCTAAACTTGGGGGCAGAGTTTGGCCAATTCCGAAAGTATTGCAACGTCTAATTGGTCGGAACGACGACAATCAACACTTGATACCCGATTGTCGCTCTACTTGCCTTCTGATTTAGCCGCGCTAGGCTAACTGTGCCTCGGGGATTTGTCGTAAGCCCGAGCATCGCGATGCTCTTCAATCAAGGAGACATCGTGATGAGGATTTTGTCGAAGCGTCAGGTCAAGGAGCTGGTTCTGTACTCACCCCAACACATCGCACGCCTGGAAAAGGCCGGCCTATTCCCCAAGCGGATACAGCTGGGTGTCCCCCGTCAGCACCGGACCCCGGAGCAAAACTGAAATCGATCGTATCGCTGCCATTGGTGTCGCTCAAGTCCTGCGCGCGGTGCTTGGTCAGAAAATTGTTGAGGGCCTGCGCGGATGCAGGCGTCGCGCCTGTGAAAGACGAGACAAACGCCACAAACAAGACCAGCGCAAAGTATCGCATCATAGCGGTCATGATTTCAGGCCCCTTCCCAGCTCACCACGAAATTCTACGTGGTCGGCCTACGAAAACATGATTAATATTACGTAACGATCTTTGGCTTTCCGTCCTCTAGCACATTTTGTGCCAAAGGCAGGTTGCTGTCTGCTGGTAGCATCAACGACATGCCTTGAGCGAGCCGGCGACATCGGCGGGCCCTGGCGGTCGGATCGATGTGCGCCGCAGCAAGGCAGCAATCCCGGTCATCGCACGCTAAACCCGACAAGGTTATTCCGAGAACTATCGCCGCCTCTTGCCCCGGTGTTGCTGGTGGGTGCGCTATTGCGAATAGGGTCCGGAGCCGCGTCGCTGGCCCCCGCCAGGCCGGCAGGCATTTGCAGGGGCGTTATTTTGCCCGGTGCGAGGGGCGCCGCGCGCACCGGACCCTCCCCGCAGGAAAAGCAGGGAAACTCGAAGCACGTCATTGCCAAAGCGTGATCACAAAGGCGGCCTGGTGTGGTCGCAGCATCAGAACGATCAGGGCCGCGGCCCCGACACATGAATGTCAGCCGCTCACGCCGCCAACGAAATCAAGCGGAGGCGCGAAGCATCGACCAACATCCGGATCTTAGATATAGCCTAAAGCACCGTGCCGGCATCCGCACGCCTCGGCGAGCATGGCGTCAACCGCAGCCACAAAAAAGGGCCCCCAAAGGGACCCTTTTTCAGCTTTCCCGGCTTTCAGGACAGGAAAAATTGTTATCAGCCGCTCACGGCGTCGTCGTCATCATCATCAGCGACGATGATGATACCAGCGATAACTGCAGCTGCTCCAAGAAGCGCGAGCGGCAGCGTGGAGCCATTAAGCTCACTTTCGCCTTCAAGCGGGGCGACAGCGGGCGCTGCCGACATCTGAGCGACAGCCGGACTCACGGCAAGCGAGGCCGTTGCGGCCGCGAGCAGAACTTTGCGAATTGCCATTCAAAATCTCCATATCTTCGAAACCAGTCTGACCCTATCTGTCAAAAAGGTAAACACAGCTTTAAAAAGAGCGGGCTTTAAGGTCAATCCATGCGTGCGCCATAGCTTGAGCGCTCGTGCACAGCCCAGCGCATAGTCGCCGGCTCATTGCCACGCCTCGATTTGCTGCGCTGCGGGCGGGCGCGCATAACCCGACCTCGCCCTGGCAGCAGCGCCCTCATCCGCCAGCAAAGCGCACACCAAAGATGGCATGCGGCATTTCATCGTGCACGGCGCGGGAGCCGCGCCCCTTAACGACCTGTTAACGGTGTTCGCGTAGCAACCCTAATCAGGCGCTGCGGATTTTTCCGAATGAAGCTCTTCACTCCGGATTATCCGAGCGCCGTCTTTTCCCGCACACATTATGACAAGTCTGAGCGCGCGGCGTTGTCCAAGTTGCGCGCCGGGTCCTCAGCCGCGCCTGCAGACAGATTCCAGGCTCACTTGAGGGTTTTCCGGGCCAATCTGAGCCGGCGTCTTCGCGCGCACCCGATCCCCCAGCCCGGCGCACAATCAGCGCGGAGCCTAGCCCGACACGCTGCGCGTGCTTTACCCGGGGGGGGCGACAGGTTCGAGGCGTCACACCAAGCGACCCGCACTGGCCAGCCAAAAAGCGGCTTTAGCGGGGAGCTTGTACGACCGGTGCGAATAGCCAGTCGAGGTAGGCGGCGAGCCTTACCCCGCCTTGCTGGAGCCGCGTCTCGGCGGTGGCCAGATGCTGGTATTGATAACCATACCCCAGATCGGCCGCGCCCGGCGAAGAGGCCGGATAGATCGTACCGCGCAGCTCTACACTCTCGCCAATCCAGACCTTCGGATCAGGCTGCCACCACGCGATTGTCTGCGCGGGCTCGATCCGTCGCCCAAGCCAGCTCGTGTACTCAGTGTAGGACAGACCCTGACCCTCGATCATACGGCTGTCCCATACGGAATGCAGATTGGTAGCTTCGCCAAACCAACGCACTTCGATATCATTGCCACCCCGATCGGTCCCGTTGCCAGCGTGAAGCGGCTGATGAACATCGCCGACGATATGAATGATAAAGCGCAGCGCCAACGCCTTGTCCTCGCGCCGGACTTGGGGATCGCGCACCGTCTGAGCAAACCGCGCCAAAGCGCTCAAAGCGTCCCCCTCCTCAGGGGGCCCTGTCTCGTCATAAGTCTGGCCATCGGGGACAGTGACATAGTGGTAGGGGCCCGCCTCGCGCTGCCAGAACGGCGCGGGGTTGGAACGCTGCTCGTCAGCCCATGTGGAGGCTTCGGCCAAGTCTTCCTCGCCAAGAATAAGCGCTATCTCAGCCGCGGTCCTGCCATTGATTCGCTCCTGCGCCAGCTCACCTGTGACGCGATGACCCAGCTGTCCCCACGCGAGACTTTGCGCTGGCAGGCACATCGCTGCGCCAGCTGCGATCAGAATGAGGTGGCAACGCATCAGCCTTCTTCCTTTACCACAAGGGCCAGCATGATCAGATACCGCTCATCCGGCAGCCTTTCCTCAATGAGCCCACTGCCAAAACTTACACGCTGCCCTCGGGCGAATTCGAGGGCGTGCAAACGGAAGATCGCCTGCGCCCTTCTTGTGCCACAGTGCGGCGCGAGCTGAGCAATCTCAGGGCAGGCACTAATGATGCTGCGGTCGATCACAAGGTGCAAGCCATAGTTTTTTCGAAGCTGCCGCGCGATGGGGCGCCGAGGAAGCGCTGGTTGAAGCGCGGTGAGTTCGATCTGTTGTTCAGGCGGCCGCCGAGAACTATCGCGCAGCCGCGATTACCGGATCTCCACAGCATCCTTTGCAGACCGTCTGGTTGGCGGACAGGTTCGCCCAGAAGCTGGCGCTCAGTATGGGACTAATCAGCCGCCTAAGCGCGTTGCTCTTAGAAAGGTCAAAGCCAATCTCATTCGTGAATTGAGCCAGGGGGTGGCGCGCCAAGACGTCAACCCCGTTCGAAACCAGATGGCGGCGTTTGAGACATTCATCAACGCAGGCACTTATGAAACCGAGCTGGACCCGCTTAGGGCGGCAGCCTGATCGCCCTTCGGTCCGGCAGTTCCGTTTTGAGCACACGCACTGGCCACACGCGGGCGAGGATCAATGTCCGGCCCGCATCGGTTCCCCAGTCTTCGCCGGGCTCACCCGTGTTGGACATGACCCTGCGCCCTTTGCCGCGCGGCCTTCCTGTTTGGTGCAACGAGCCACCAACACCAAAGGAATATCTCATGGCCCGCACGACCCAAACAACCGCCCCTTCCACCGCGCCCGAGCCCAGGGCTCCGGATTTCACCGCCTGGCATGTCAGAAATCGGCGCGACAAGGCCTTCTGGACCAAGGTCGGAGCCGCATGGTTTCACCGCGAGCGCAAGGGCCTTGCGGTCCAGCTCGAGGTCGTGCCGATCAATGGTCGGGCCGTCCTGCGGATGCCGCTCGATGACGAGAACAGGGAGGTCAAGCCATCTTGTTTGTTCAAGACTGTTGTCGGATTGCACTTTGCGTTGCTTGTTATGCCCTGCGCTCGCCGGCTCTGATTGATGGAGGTCGAGGGCTCACCGCTATATGGACAATCCGTGCAATCTGTACTATCTACGCCATCCATCGAAAGCCGGAGACGTCAAATGAGCGAAGCAGCCCTTCAGATTGATGAGACCGCCGTCCAGGCGGCGCTGCAGGCGCGCAATCCGCGTGCGCGCGCCTCGGAACTCGACTCCATGGCCCGGTTCGTCTCGATCGCCGTCGACGTGATGTCGGGCGTTCCGGCCAAGCGACTGTTGACGCTCGCAGATAAGAAAAAGCTTCGCAAGGTCCTCGAACAGGTCGCAGACCAGCTCGTGACTGACGAGGATGCGCGGAGGACGAGTGCGGAACCCATGCGCGGCAAGGGCCTTGGCGAAGTGCTCAGCCTTGCCGAAGGGCGCACACGGCTTGCAGCCTATGTCACCCCTATGCCGATCGAGGAATGGGCGGGGCCTGTCGGGGGGGCCAAGGACATCGAAGCGCAATTCGGAGTGGGGCGCTCGACGCTCAGCAACTGGTACAAGAACGGGGCTGTGGTCGGCCTGCTGCGCGGCCAGCGCAAGCTCGCCTATCCGCTGGAACAGTTCATCGATGGTCGCCCGCTCGAAGGACTGTGCGATGTGGTGGCCGCCGCGCCAGACCCACGTTCTGCCTGGCTCTGGCTGCGCCAGCCGCATGGCGCTCTGGATGAAGAGACCCCGCTCGCCTTGCTGCGCGCAGGCAAGCGCGATCAGGTCATAGCGCTCGCAGTCCGAGACTTAAGCCGCGAAAGCGACTAGCAGCGTCGCATGGCGCTCGACCCAAAGACGCTGAAATCACTGGTCCGCCGGGTGCAATCGGCGGACTTTCTGCGCTGCACGCCATGGGCCCATCGCGCAACGCCGCTCGGCATGGGCTATGGAGGGACGCGCTTCGCCAGCCTGAACAAGGCGTTCAAGCTGATCTACATCGCCGAAGATCTCCCGACCGCCATTACAGAGACCATCGTGCGCGATCGCTTCGAGGGAAAGATGGCGCGGCGGCTGACCATGGCAGACGTTGAGGACTGGGGTGTTTGCGAGGTCACCGCCACACGTCCCCTGCGCCTTGTCAGCCTGCGCGGCGACGCCTGTTTCAAGCTGGGCATCTCGACTGATATTGTCGGCGCGAAGGCGCATGCCGAGGCGAGGGCCTTCAGCCAGGAGCTTTACGAAACGACCGACCTTGACGGGATCATCTACCACTCTCGCCTTCGTCGGAAGAATTGCATAGTCCTCTATGACCGCGCGGTGACCTCTGCCATAACGGCAACCAAGGTGGTGAAACTTGAACGGCTCGCAGCGCTGGTGCCCGCGTTGAAGAGCCTGAGGATCGAACTGATCACCTGATCGATTTGCGCCCCCGCCGCTGGACCGTGCCTGGCCCATTGCAGCAGCGTTGGTGACATGCAGGTGGCAGAACCTCGTCGTGTTTCAGTGGCCGCAGACCTCTCAATTCTGAGGCGCTCATTTGCGTGAGCAGCAACGCGCCGCGCAGGAAATTTGCGATCGCATCGACGATCCGGCACAGCGGCCATTTGCGCCAGCGGCCAAAGTTGGAAGGCGGCAACAAGAACGGCTCGGACACGGCCCACTCGGCATCGGCTAAACTACACGGCAAAGACGGCAATTCACAAGCATACTGCGCCCGAGTGGTGTCAGTCCATATTTTTTGAACCCCGCAAGTCTCTTGCAAAACCTGAGGAAGCGATGCTTTGCAAAGCACAATCACTGACTCGGGTTGGCGTCAGGCTTACTCGCTGACACCGCTCAATGTGCTTTCGGATCAGACTTTTACAGTGCTGCCACAATGGGGACCAATCTGGCCCCCACCCTGATGGCCGCACTCGCTTTGATCAATCTGAGCGCAAGTCTGAGACAAAAAAGGCACCATGTCGCTGCCGACCTGGTGCCTTTTTGCAAGCGGGGATCTCGAATTAGGCGCTGATCGGATCGTTATCGTCGTCGCCCAGAATCACGAATGTACCGATAACGGCCACGAACAATCCAAGCGCAACAAGCACATCGGCACTGCCGCCAAGTTCGCTTTGACCCTCCACAGGCGCTGCTGCACGCTCGACAGCAACAGCCGCGACGGGCGACATGACTAAACCAAGTGCTGCAAGAGCTCCGATTACGTTCTTCATTCTGTGTCTCCTTTGCGATGGAATTATCAACAGGCGATCTGAAAATCAAGCGGGCGCAAGGCGAACAACTTAATCGTGCCCACCCGCTGTGACCTTTTTGCGACGATCAGTTATCTGGCAGCCTGTTCGCTTGCCGATCCTGTACGCTGGTCTAACCTGGCTGTGGAGCGCGGCCCGCCTCGCAAAGATTTTGCAGACCTTGCCGAGTGTATGCACTTGCAAAGTCGGAGGTGTTTCTGTGGTTTTCCTGCGAGCGTCTTGGCCTGCGCGATCAATCACTTGCCACCGGTCGCATGATGGCAAATCGGTGCGTGCGCTCGGACACGCATGACGCCGCGCACCTTGTTGAGAAACGCGTCAAAGGGTGTCGTGCAAAATAATCATCACAGGTCAGCATATGACGGTCTTGCGAGACGTTCAGGCGCACAGTTGCCGCTGATAGTCGGCACCGCCTTCTAGCAGGTTGGCGACCGCGTGCGCAGCCACCGGCCTCGAAAACAGGTAGCCCTGGATGTAGCGGCACCCTTCGCGTTCGAGCACTTCGAATTGCTCGATATTTTCCACCCCTTCCGCCAGAGTTTCCATCCCCAGAGCATCGGCGAGCGTCGTTATCGCCCGGATCACCGCGTGCCCGTTGCTGCTGGTGCCAAGATCTTCAACGAAACTGCGATCAATCTTGACCTTATCGAAAGGAAACGAGCGCAGATAGCTGAGCGACGAATAGCCAGTGCCGAAATCGTCAAGTACGATGCGCACACCCAGATTGCGCAGGCTGTGCAAGGTCGCCAATGTTCGATCAATGTCTGCTCCGAAAATGTTTTCCGTTATTTCTATTTCGAACCGCCTGGGGTCGACACCGGTCGAAGTCAGCGCCTGCAGGATCGTGCTGGCCAGACCGGGATAGGCAAATTGCTTGGGGGAAATGTTGACCGCGACGGACACATCTGTCGGCCAGTCGCGCGCAATTCGGCAGGCTTCGCGGATCACCCATTCGCCGATTGGAACGGTCAGTCCAGTTTCTTCGGCCAGCGGTATGAATTCGAGCGGACTGATCATGCCGCGGGTCGGGTGGTTCCAGCGGATCAGCGCCTCGAAGCCCGTGAGGCGTTTTTGCGCCACGCAATGGAGCGGTTGGAAGTAAAGTTCGAAACCTCCATTACAGATCGCCGAGCGCAGATCGATTTCGAGTTGCCGCCGCAGCCGGGCGGCCTCATCAAGTGCAGGTTCGAAGAAGTGATAGGTTGATTTGGCCTCGCTTTTGGCCCGGTACAGTGCGAGATCGGCGTTCTTCATCAGCGTAGTGCCATCGCTGCCATCGCCCGGTGCAAGCGAAATGCCGATGCTAGCCCTGCAAATAGCCGTCTGGCCGTTGATCTCGAGCGAGCGCTCAAAACAACGCAGCAACTGATCCGCCAGGCTACCAAGGCTCTCCTTCTCCTCAATCGCATCGATCAGAATCGCAAACTCGTCACCTCCGAGCCGGGCAATCAACGCTTCGGGAAGGTCATGACGCAGAGATTCTCCAAGATCGCGCAACAGCGCATCGCCGGCCAGGTGCCCGAAGGTATCATTGACCAGTTTGAAGTCATCCAGATCAATATAGGCGATCATGACCTTCTCGTTTTCCCTGCGCTTGGCAAGTACGGTCGCAAGCTGTTCGGTGAAGAGCTTGCGGTTAGGCAGGCCGGTGAGACTGTCATGTAATCCGGCATAAATGATC
This sequence comes from Erythrobacter sp., assembly GCA_049647465.1. Taxonomy (GTDB): domain Bacteria; phylum Pseudomonadota; class Alphaproteobacteria; order Sphingomonadales; family Sphingomonadaceae; genus Erythrobacter. Next base: position 30,139 of record JBARXS010000055.1, on the reverse strand, counting down.
TGGCGCTCGCGCGCTTCAATCGCGGCGACCATCTGGCCAAAGCTGTCCGCCAGGCGGCCGATTTCGTCACCCGTGTCGATGGTGAGCGCGATTTCCCTACCTTCCCCGATCAGCCGAGCGGCCTCATCAAGCTGCTGCAATGGTTCGATCACACTGCGCGCCACGCGCCAGCTCAGCCACAGCACCAGCGCAGTCCCGCCCGCCGCCAGCGCGATCAGCAGCCACTTGAGGCCCGCATAGGCAGCGAGCGACTGGTCAAGCGAATGGCGCAGGACCAGTCTGGGTGCAGTCGTGTCCTGCAAAACCGCCAGATTCGAAACGTGGTAGAGAAATCGTTCGCTTTCCTGGCGTTCGAACACGGCGCCAGCCTTCGCCGAGCGCAACCACTCTGCCTGTCCTGCCGCTTCCACCACCCGGGCTTCGAGCGAAATGGGAGCAAGTTCAACCAGGCGGTCGAGCTCGGCCCGGTCAAGGGTCTGGGCGATCACCAGCCAACCGATCAGATCCGGGGCTTCAATCGGCACCGCTGCCGCGAGCGCCAAACCGTTCCCCAGTGCAATTATTCCTTGTGTACCGCCAGCATCAAGCCGCACCCACAAATCATCGGCTGAGGAGATAGCCGGCTCGCCAGCGGCCAGAATGTTGCCGTCGAGCGACAGCACAAAGGCGGTTTCGCCGCGCCCGCGCGACCGCAGACTGTCAAGCGCGCTCGCAATCGTCGGTTCGTCGCCGCTCGCGACCGCCTCGCGAAAGCCAAAATCACGTGCCAGAACATCGGCCTGATCGCCCATTTGTCGGCCGCGCGAGGCGAGAATTTCATCGAAAATAAGGGCATTGGCTGCCAGATTGTCGGCCGCGCTGCGCTCAGCAAAACGGACCATCCCGCCGACAGCTAGCGACAAAACCAACGCAATAACAATGGCAAAAAGAGTCACAAAAAGCACAGCAATGCGTGTGCGCAGCGAACCAAACCGGCGCTTGGCCAGTATCGGTAACAAGCCGCGTCCGGCTGCCAAAAGCTTTATCCCCGATCTCATCGCAATTTAACGCTGAGTTTGCGGGTCTGCGCAGCGCCGCTCACGCTGAAGGCCGATGACAGCTCATTGGCAGGCGTGCGCAATTGCGGATGCCATACTGTCAGACGCACGCTCCCCTCGGTGATGTTGGCGAGGGTTATGTAACCAATGTGATCCGTCTTGCCGACATAGGGGGTGTCGGAGACGCGGATATAGCGGCGCATATCGTAATGGATATTACAGCCCAGTTTGACGCTGCCAGCGATCGGGAAAGTCTGCGTGCGGGACTGATCGCGCCCATAAAGGTCAATCTCGACCCGCGCTGGCTTTGAAAAACTGTAGATCGAGTGACGCACCTGATCGAGATTGGGAAAGGCGACCGTGCTGCCGCGCGCCACCACCAGCGTTCCCGGAGTGAACTGCAGGCTTTTTTGGGCCATGCCCACCTTCCTGGGAAAGCGGAGAGGACCGGCGGGTCGGCGCGGACTGTGCAGTTCCACCACTGCATCGTGAACTGGCAGGCCTTTCTGATCGACCACCTGAACCCGCACACTTGCACCGGCTGCCGCCTGCGCGGCAAAGGTGCCGCACACCAGCGCGACTGAGCAAGCAAACGGGACGGTGTAAAGAAAGCGGGACAGCAAATGACGGAGATTCATTTGCAAGTTTCTAGACAAGACACCTTAAGAAAATTTTCGCCTCCGAATTAGAGCGTTTTCCCCACGTTCTGGCTCGGATGAGATACCCTTGGGGGCAAGGTTCTGATTCAAACTTCTAGCTGGATGGAGAAGGCCAGCATGGGTGGCACGGACGCCAGCCCACAACGGACTATCTGTCCGCACAACCGATTATCCAGTAGGCACCATGTCGCACTGCGGACAATCACCTCGTCAAAACCACGGTTCTTGCGGGTGTTCACTTGGGCGAAGATGCGCTCCCAGGCACCCCGCTCGGCCCACCGCCGGAACCGGTCCTAGAGCGTTTTCTTCGGTCCATATGCGCGTTCCGGGTAGTCGCTCTAGCGACCGCTGCTCTTCAGCGCGTAAACATTGCCGGAGGGCACGGGCCGATTATCAACCCGCTGCAATCTGCGTGTATCGCTTGGCAAAGCTGCTCGATCTGCCCCGTTGCTCAATCGAAAACCAGAGAAAACCGGCATCCTTCACGCCTCCTAGCTGGAGGCAAGAGAATCACATACCGACGCCAATGGGATTCCTGTCTACGGGCCCGGACCCTAGTGCTAGACAGCGCGCCTAAGTATTGCTGCACAGATCGCGCGGGCTCGGCGAGATGCGCCTTTTATGCCCATTCGAAAAATCCTCTTTGCAGGCTTGGATCATACCTTGAAACAGTTGGCCAACTGGAGATCAATTCGTCAAAGGCGGCTCGCAAGTCCAACCTGTGATTATACCGGAACGTCGCTTCTGCTAAATAAAGCCAGGCGTTTTTCGCTCGCATGTGTCGATAGAGACGAAATGTTCTGCGAAGTGACGCCCAAACTGTATCGATCCGAGCAGTTGTGACATTCTCGCGGAAGAATTCGCCGCTACGATGATTGACCGACTTATGATCATAGCCCAACGTATTCAATCTGCGATAGCCAACCCACTGGTCGGTCATGATAACAGATTGAGGTCTAACGTATTTTTTGATGACATCTTCCAAGGTTTCGGTCTTTCGGTTCGAGATAAAGCCGCACTGGAATTTGCCATCGCATTCAATGCCCAACACAATTTTCCCTGCTAGCCCGCTCCCAGTTCCTGAAAAATGCTTTAGGTAGACCTCATCGATGGACACTATTTTACCGGGCCCGCCAACCATCTCAGGTGGCTGCTGTGAGGCCATGTGTAACCGAATTGAATTCGCGAGCCGGTGTGCGCTGACGGTTCCGAGCCCTAGATGTTTGCGAAGGAAAGGGGATCGGATCCCGCTCGAAGAGTTGCAGAAAAGAAGCATTGCGTAGAAGATCGTGAGCAAAGGCAAATTGTTTCGGAAAAATGGGGTTTCCGACGTCGGTGACAATTGCCTGCGGCATGTGTGTAGATATTTTCGGGATCCGCGAATCCGGGTCCACCCACCACTGGCGCCACATCGCTCACAGCGTCCATCATAGCCATATTTTGAAAGAAATATTTGTTCCAAGCAAGATGCATCATCCGCGAATTTCTCAAAAAAATCATATGAGCTGTAGGGATGTTTCATGAGAAGGTTTCTGAATGCTTCGCTAAATGGTGTCTCACTTTCATTGCGTGAATCGCTTCAGAGCTACAACTTGGAAAGGTCGACGTCATATCCCAAAAGATAGTGTTTGAATGAGAACGGCGATTGAATCGAAATTCAAACTCTTTCAAATATAACCAAAGCCGAGCTAATTGAACACCACGAAACTGGTCAGCAAATGTCAACAAAAAGTTCCCCATAAAGCCGTGTAGAAGCGAGCGTGATACTTCAACTTGATCGATTGGGCGAGGGATCATTTTCAGGAGGGGGCGAAGGTGGCCGTATTTCGAACCAACGGCATATGTGTGATAGCAATCGGTAAAAACGGGAGCCCCGGGCACGACCTTCAATTTTAAGGCCGCCCGCAATTTCGTTTGGTCCGGATATTCTATGATCGTCGAGTCCACACGACAACCATCAGACATCATCAATACATTTGCTTTATTGTGAGTGCCAAACTCAGGATTAATTACCCTCCGGACCGTTTGTAAGCGGGCGATAACGGGTCGCTCCTCTGAGCCTAACCGCTTTCCATCCTCAATCGCCGCTAAATGATACCGGATTCTGGTCCCTATCCTAAAGCCTGTCGGCTCACTCACTCCAATCTGCCTAGACAAGAAACGCGACGAGATTCCTTCGAGCGAATTTGAGAAATATAGCATAGCATAAAACCATCTATGCAGGTTTACTTGAGTGCGTTCAAAAAGGGTGCCTACCATCGGTGAGACTATCCCTCCACAAGCGTGGAAATAATGCTTTTGCGTAGCGTGCCTTTTCCAATTTTGCCGCCCCCCGCATACTTTGCAAATCGGGCTGTTGTTCGTACGCATCAGCCAAACATGACGTAGACATGCGTCTTCATTCGGAAATACTCGTGCAAATTTCTGCAAGCTAGTCCCTAGATAACCCGCGCGATCGCCTGAATAGACGTTTTCTTTGTTACACAGCGATGGGTAAGCTCGAATCGGCGGAGCGACTGTCATCTTGTTACCCTTTCAAATCATGCAATCTAAGCGTGCAAAAAACCTGGAATCAAGTCGAGGGCACCAGCGCGAGCAACAAGGCGTGATTGAAGGTAGACGGAGTGGTTTGATACTAACGGTGCACAAATCAAAAGCCAGATCCGAAACTATGTTGAATGGCGTCGGCGGGTCAACCTAACGAGATCCCAAATCAGTGATTGTGCTTTGCACAGCATCCGACCTGAGCCTACATCAGCTCAAGGTCAGATCGGCGATTGAGCACTGTCGCACCGCCGCCCCGGGCGGCCATGTGGAGGCCTGCACCGACTGCGGCCATTGGCGTCCTTCCGCAGTCGCCATTGCCCCAGGTGCCAGGGCGCCGCCGCCCGGACCTGGCTCGCCGCGCGCGAGGCCGACCTGCTGCCGGTCGGGCATTTCCACGTCGTGTTCACGCTGTCCGCCGAGATCGCCGCCATCGCGTTCCAAAACAAGGCTCGGATCTACGACCCCCTGTTCAAGACCGCCTCGCAGACGATGCTCACCATCGCCGCCGATCCCAGGCATCTCGGTGCCCGGATAGGCATCACCGCCGTGCTCTACACCCGGGGCTCGGCCGTGACCCATCATCCGCACATCCACATGATCGTACCGGGAGGCGGCCTCTCTTGCGACGGCGAACGCTGGGTCGCGGCGCGCCCGGCGTTCCTGCTGCCCGTGCGCGTGCTGGGCGCCCTGTCCCACCGCCTGTTCCTCACCCGGCTGCTGGCGCTTCACGATGCCGACAAGCTCGCCTTCTTGGGTCAGCTCGCTCATCTCGCCGATCGTCGCGTATTCCCGCACCACCTCGTGCCGGTCCGCCAAAAGCGCTGGATGGTCTATGCCAAGCCGCCCTTCGCCGATCCCGAGGCCGTGCTCGCCCATCTGTCGCGCTAAATCCACCCGGTCGCCATATCCAGCAGCGGACCCCTTCGGCTAGACGGGCATGGGGTCAGGTTCCGCTACAAGGATTATCGTCACTCCGCACCAGATAGCCGGCAGATCATGACGCTCAGCGCCGATGAGTTCATCCGCCGTTTCCTTGCTGTACTGCCTGCCGCGCGTGTTCCACCGCATCCGCCACTATGGCCAGCTCGCCGGCAGCACTCGCAAGGCCCATCTCGAGCGTGTCCGCCACCTGCTCGCGGTCGCGCAGCGCGTCACGGACGAGCCCTCCGCCGAACCGCCCGATCCGCGCCCGCCATGCCCTTGCTACGGCAGGACCATGATCATCATCGAGACGTTCCAGCGCTGCCATCTGCCGCGCGGCCCGCCACCCGGCAACAGAACACCCGGGAGCTCCGCCAGACCTCTCCGCAACCGCGCTCCCGGCGACGAGGACGTCTGCAGATCACCTGTCCAAGAGCGGTCGCCCCATCGCCAAAATCAGACGTACGAGCTCCCCACGGCTGCTCTGACACCGCAAAACCGGACGGTCTGCTTTCAGACCCGTCCGCTTATCGGCACCGTCAGCAGACGCCCGGACCGGCCCGAAATTGAAATCCCCGTAGCTCATCGTATGCGGCCTGCGGGCTCGGGCACTGTCGACTTTCCGCTCTTCGTTGCTGAGATCGGAAAAGCTGACATAACGTAAACGCCTCAGCTTAACACATCGTGCAAGTTTAGCCGTCACAGTTGTAAGGCAGTCGCTAGTTGGCGGTCGTCATAAAGCCCAAATCAGGAGTAGCGAAACGACCAATGTTCGGCGCGATGCTTGGTAACTCCGAAGGCGCGACGCCAAACCAATGCGCAAGCGTCGACGAGTACTCGTCAACCGAGACGCTTGGCAAAAGCCTGCCACGACCCACCTGATCGTTGCCTTCGACCGACACTTCCGGTGCGCGCCCGTAAAACCGGCCGCCGTTGACTGCGCCGCCCAAAACGAAGTGAAAACCGCCCCACCCGTGATCCGACCCATCTCCGTTTGACGCTAGCGTGCGGCCAAAATCGGACGCCGTAAACGTCGTGACCTGATTGGCCACGCCAAGCTCAAGCAGCGAGCGATAAAAGGCGTCCATCGCGAAATCGACTTGCGCCAACAGGGCTTCATGACGACCGATGAGGCCATCGTGGTTATCGAATCCACCGATCGAGACCATGAAGACCTGACGTTTGACACCCAGACTACCGCGCGCCGCAATCATTGAGGCAACGGTGCGCAATTGACCTGCCAGACGATTGTCTGAGCCGAAATCGGTGGTTACCGTGCTGTTTGCAACCGCATCGTTGACGAAGCCACCAAAGGTGATCGAGCGATCGTTCATCGATGCGTGGTCTGCGGCCAGAATATTGCCAGTCCCGGTGCGCAGGATCGTGTCCAACGCATCAGCCGCTCCGCTTGACCGATAAAGACGATTATTGCGCAGGGGCCGAAACAGGGTCGCGCCGTTACCAGACACCTTATAGGGCACCGCCTGTTGTCCGCTCAGAAAGACTGCATTGCCGGTGGCATTTATCGCGGTAAACATTGCGTTTGTGTTGGCGCTTTGCGCAAGATCGCTCATTCGTCCGCCCCAGCCCGTTGGAGCACCTTCGGGGCTCGAGCTTTGCCAAGTGGCTTGTTGGTCGTTGTGCGAAAACAGTTTGGCTGGGCGGGGCACACTGCGATTATCGTATTGCGCGCGTGTCATCGGCGCTTGGAGCGGGCCGACATTGAGCACCGGCGCCATCACCCCTTGATCGAAGCGCGATTTGAGGCGTGGCATAGTAGGTGCAAGTGCGTAGGTCTGATCAAAGCTCAGCACCTGATCATTGGGCGTGGCGAGCACTGTGTTCGCCAGCGATGATCGCGATAGCGCAATCCCTCCGCCATCTTCGCCTTGCCCCCCGCGAATAGCTGCGTAGCGTCCGTAATTTTCAGGATCGAATGGGATCAGCGTGTTGCCATGATCGTTCCCGCCATACAGGAATACGCAGACCAAGGCCTTGTAATCCTGCACATTGCTGAACGCTGCCGCTTCGCTGATCCCAGCGAGGCCTATCGCATAAGAAGAGGCGGCACCCATGGCCGCAAGCTGGCTGGAACGCTTTAGAAAGGCGCGTCGGGAGAGTTCGGCTTCGCAGCTGATAAACATGAAATGCGTGATTCCCTATTTCTGGATCAGGTAATCGGTCGAGGCCATGACGAGCAGCACCCCGGTGTGGACGCGCCGCAGCCGATCTGCCAGCTCGGTGCCCGGGTTGACTGAAATCGCATCAATTCCTGACCCAACCGCGCCGCGAATTTCATCGGTGAGTTGGTTGGCGCTCAGCAGCAAAGCGAGCCGATCCACCAGCGCAGCGCTGTCATCCGCAATCGCAATCTCCGCCGAATAATCGAGCTCGACATCGTTAAACTGGCCGCCGCGCGTTTCGACGGCGGCCTCCATGAAATTGATGTAACCCGCGACAGAGGTCTCGTTCACCAGCTGAAACTCCGGCGCGAGCAAACCATTGGCGGCCGTTTGCGAATTGGTCGGGAAGTAGGTCGGGCGGAAGAAATTGAAGACAGATGGGGAGCGCAAAGGTGACTGGCCCAACTGGCTGCCCGGGTCTGACATATCGCGCAAAGCCCAGTTTCCGCTAATCGAGCGCATGCCAAATGTGCGCCCGAGTTGGACAAATCGCAGCATCGGTTCGCGCAATTTGCCAAATGCGGGATTGGCTATGCTGGCAGGATCCAGAGCCTCATCATCAAGCACAATCGCCTTGAAGACCGCGCGCAAATTGCCACGCCTCCCGTTTCCATCATTATCGAAGACGCTTGCGACGCGTTGGACATAAGCGGGGCTAGGATTGCTGGTCACAAGCCTCTGGATCATTTGCCTTGCAAAAAACGGTCCGACATTGGGATGCGCAAAGAGATGATTGAGCGCCAGCCTGAGGCTTTCTTCAGCGTCGGTATTGGCTGGGATCGTCAGCCCCAAAAAGCTCTTCTCGTCAGTGGAATGAAATCCCTCGGACCGCGGTCTCTGCCAGCGCGAGGGATCAGCTGTCATAGGCTGATAAACGTATTGCACGTCGGGAATCTGGCGATTGCCATTCGTTTCCTGCGTGAAACCGACCCCGGTGTAGTCAAAGTCGTAGCCTGTGAAGACCTTGGCGATCCCGTTTACATCATCATTGGTGTAGGTCTCGATCGGCTGACCACCGGCAAGCCGAGGCGTACCATCGGAATTGAGTTCGAACAGGCCAATTGTGAACAATTGCATGATTTCGCGGCCATAATTCTCATCAGGCACCCGGCCAGATCGGGGCTCGGCGCGGCGGTTTCCGCGCGTGTTAAGAAACACGCCCATCGCCGGATTGAGCGTAATCGCCTCAAGCAGCTCGCGAAAATCGCCAAAGGCGTGATCGTTCAGAATGTCCCAATAGGCGCCGATTGCCGGGCTGCGCCACGCAATGTCGATCCCGCTTAAGGAAACAACGTAGAATTCGGACAACGCCAAGGCAAAGCGTTTTCGCACGCTGCTTCCGCCGGTCATCAGTTGCGACCAGATCATGTAATCGCCCTGCGTGCGGCTGTTGTAATAGCGATTGCTATCGACCCGGTCGAAGCCGCGGGTAGAAAAGAACTGGCGCGCGCTTTGGTCGTTGGCCCGGGCCATCTGCGCATCAAGCCATGGCTCATAGCCCTGATTGCTCAACTGGCTGATCGCCTGTATGCTGGAGCTAAGCCCGACCTGAAGCAAGAACCGGCTCGCCGCAGCATCGTTGGCCGGCCGTTTGACAACAGGACTGGCTCCTGTTCCGGTATTGTCCTCAGGTAAGGTGCCTGTGGATGACCTCGAACCGCCACCACCACACGCTGCTGTAACCAGCGCGGCTAGGGCCACACCTGCATTGCGGATCTCCTTCTCCCGGCCAGCGTCGTCGTGATTTACAACGTTTAAGCTCCCGCCCTTCTGGCTTGGGTCACTTCTGGTCGAAGCACTCAAAGGGTGCTCTGAAGTCGGCTCGGATGGCATTCCTGATCCTTGGACAATCAACGGGACTACGAGGCACCCCGGGTGTGTAGGGTGCGCTTTGCAAAGGATTTATTAAGACGGAATGCAAAATGGGCCTGTCGCCTTTCGCGCGCGACAGAGTGTTTTGATGCGAAACGATCTTAGTCGAACTCTCGACACGGGTTGCGCCGCTAGGATCTCGATTCCCGAACAGGAAAACACTAAAGTCGAGGTGCATGCTAAGAAGCCTGGAGCTCTCCGGTGCGTTCACTCGGCCAATGCCTACCCCCATTTGCAAAAAGTACCGAAATTTGGCCGATTCTGTTGAAGAAGTCGCAGCTGGCGCGGGTTGAAGCCGACATGGTGCTTACCCGATCCTCACTTTATGGGACTTCACCTTTAGGTGTCCATACTAACCTCCTGCGGTCAACGATCGCCATCCGGCCTTACAACCGGCATAAAAAGCGGTAAGGATGTGTGAGCCATGAAGCCTATGCTGCCCTGGGAGGCAGCCCATCGAGTTTCAGGATCGCCGGTGTCACGTTCAACCCCGACCGCACGAATGTGATGAGCTATTTCCGTTGTGCAACAGGGTCGCTGACCCCGATGCAAATCGGCACCATTCGCAAGACGCTCAACCATCCCTTCCGCTCCCACCTGATCGCAGCGAGCAAGGGGCAACGGCAAGCACGCTCTGTGGGTCGGTGACGATTGGGCTGGCCTCAAGGCGAAGTGGAAGAAACTGTCCGAAAAAGGACTGCGCCTGATCGACCTTGAAGTCTACGGCCCAAGGAACTCTTGGCATTGATCACACCGCCCACTTTCGGCCGCTCGGAGAATTGGCTCCCGCGGTCGATTGTGGGGCGTGTTACTGGTCGGCCGATTTTGGGTCGATATCGAAATGTCCGGTTTGAGCTAGCCAGCTTTGAACGCGGACATTCAGTTCACTAATCACCGTCCGACTTCACCTTGTATGGCGCACGACCCCCGGTAGATCGTGGCGTAATTAAGGCGGCGCCTAAGCCGATCACTCGACTCCGTAGCATCGATCGCGATGAATGCGCGCTCCAACAAAGGAGGTTGTATGAAATACCGACATTCAAGAGCCATTGTCATGGCGTCTGCCCTACTCGCTCTTTCCGCATGCGAGGTGCCTGAAGGGCCGTCAGAAGGCGACCCGCCTATGCCGGAGGACACCGGCGGTCTGATGGTGGATGACTCAGGCAGGGTGGGTGATGTGCCGCCACCTGTGGATATCGAACAAGCCGACGACGCATCGAGCGCAGAAGCCCGGGCGATTGAGTCGGCTGCCGATGCACAACCAACGCTCCTTCCCGATGAAGTGGATGAGGCTGAAACGGACGCTATGGAGCCAGGCGATCCGGAAAATTGAGCCGGCGCGTGTTCGCGCCCGGCGCTGCCACGCCCCGCATCATCGAATAACTCGGCAGGTGTCGAATGCAGGCAACACTCCAACGCGCGGCTTAACCGCCGTTCATCTGCGCCGCCCATATCGGAACAGCGACTCCCGCAACAAAGGATATTGAAAATGAACATGAAATTGATGCTCATCACCGCCACGAGTGGCGGATTGCTTCTCGCCACCCCTGCTATGGCGCAAGATACAGAAGCCGCACCGCCTCCTCCCTCAAGCGGCATACCCAAGCCTACGATCGACACAGATGGCGACGGCGTCATGGACGCATGGGACCAGCGCGGCGATGGTCAGGCCGATACCTGGGATACCGATGGCGATGGACGGCCTGATGCGGTCGACGCTGACGGCGACGGTCAGCCCGACGACCCTGATGCCGGTGAAGGTCCTAGTGAATCCGGACCGGCAGCCGAAGCCTCCAATCCTCCCACGATCGACAGCAATGGCGACGGCACGATGGATGCGTGGGACACTAACGGTGATGGACAGGCCGACACCTGGGACATCGATGGCGACGGCCAGCCGGATTCCTACGATACAGACGGCGACGGTGCGCCCGATCCGACTTGAACACTACCCCGGATGCCCTGGCTGAATACGAGTCAGGGCATTTGCCCTTCCAAAGGCGTGATGATTTTGCTCTCGAGCAACGCATAAGCGGGCACACTTCAGACCATGCCTGTTGCTTGATCCGGCAAGGTGAGCTTGCGAGCATCATTGCGGACGTTCTTGAAAACAAATAGCTTGGCTCAATGAGCACGATGAATGGAGGGTGCCAATGCGGGCGTGTCCGATATCGGGCAGAAGTGTCCAACTTGGAGGCCTACCTATGTCATTGTCGCATGTGCCAGCGGGCCACTGGAGGCGTTTTCAACGCGTTCAAGAACCTCAGGAAATCCGCAATAACTTGGGAAACACAACCTGACTGGTATGCGTCCTCACCAATCGCGAAGCGCCCTTTCTGTTCAACTTGCGGGACGCCCTTAGGGTTCGCGTACAACCATTCCGACTGTATCGATCTCACTGTTGGTTCGTTCGATGACCCGTCTGGCTTTGTCCCAACCGAAAACTTCGGTGTTGAAAGCAAACACCCGGCTTGGAAAAACACATCTCATCTGCCCAATCTACGAGCAGACGATCACGAACCGTTGGTAAAGCGTTGGAGTGAAGCCACAAGCGACGAGCCAAGCTAGGCGAAATTGTTTTCTGCTAAAGCCAAGACGGGGAGGAAAGGCCAACAGCACTCCGCTTCACCGCCGTTTGGCTTCCCACCCAAACTTCCGTCGGTAGAGCTTGGCTGCTCATGGGCAGTAAGCGATCTGTCTGCTTTCCGGTTCGACGGCCTCGAAAACTGACAATCCGCAAGCGACCCATGTGTGGACGGCCCTCCGTTGGCAAGGTGCAAATTGAGCTTTGCATTGCTGGTTGGTGCGGCCATGTGTCCGGCCTGTTTGTGCGGCTTTATCTTCCGCTGGCCATGATGCCATTCGCGCGTACCGGGTCCCGATCAATTGCTCGCACTCGAGGTGCTTGGGTCGTACTGGGTTTTCCCGATCCGGCGGTATCAACCGGCTTTATGCATCAGCTCCTTTTCGCCCTTTCCAACCTCTCAGGCCCGTTTTAACGGGCCGTGTTCGTTACCCAGCCTGGGGTTCACGATAACGCTCTCCGCTTACCATCATCGCCCAGATCATGCGCGCGTTCTTATTCGCCAGCGCAACGGCTGCAACCTTGGCCTTACGACGTGCGAGCAGCTGGACCAGCCACGGGCGCCTGGCACCGTTGCGTTCAGCATAGCGGACCACCGCCATCGCGCCGACGATGAGCATCTGGCGAAGATAGCCATGCCCGGCCTTGGTTATGCTGCCGAGCCGCTCCTTGCCGCCGCTGGAGTTCTGCCGCGGCACCAGACCGATCCAGGCCGCCAGATCGCGGTCCGAGCAGAAGATTGAAGGGTCGGGAACGGTTGCCACGATGGCGCTTGCAAGCAGCGGGCCCACACCGGGTATTTCCATCAGACGGCAGCCAAGCTCGGTTCTGCGCGCACTGGCCAAAATCCGCCGGTCGTTTTCGAGGATCTGCTCCTTCACGATGCTGAGCTGCGCGACCAGCATATCGAGGCATAGTCGCGCCTCTGCCGGAAGACAGTCATCAGCAGGATCGGCAATGACGCCCACAAGACGCTCGATCCCATTGCGGCCAATCGGCGCCACGATCCCAAACTTGGCCATGTGCGCTCTCGGCGCGTTCGACAACTGCGTACGCTGACGGCTGAGGATCAGGCGGACACGGTGGAGCATCATCACGCTTTGCTGCTCGGGTGATTTGATCCCGACAAAACGCATGGTTGACCGCGTGACCGCCTCGCATATCGCCTCCGCATCAGCCGCATCGTTCTTGCTGCGCTTGACGTAAGGCTTTACATATTGCGCTGGCATCAGCTTTACCTCGTGGCCCAGCGCTATCAGCTCGCGAGCCCAATGATGCGAGGATGCACAGGCCTCAATCCCGATCAAACATCGCGGCAACTTGGCAAAGAACGGCAACAACCGCCCCCGCGTCAGGCGCTTCTGCAAAACAGTTGCTCCGCCAGCATCAACGCCATGCAACTGAAAAACAGATTTTGCGATGTCCAATCCTATAACTCGAATATCCGCCACGGTACTTCTCCTCCTTCTGGAGCGGAGCAGAATACATCCGACTCCGCATTAGGTGGAGAGCCGTCCACGACATCAGTTGCGGTCGTCTCATCCCTTTTGCATCGCTTCCGAAAGCGGGCACCTTTGGAAGTTTTAGCGATTGAGCTAGTTTCAGGTGAAAGTCGAATATCTCGACTAGATTTTATGGTTGGAAACAGTCTGCTGGAGAAAGATCATGAGAAAGATCCTTTCAGTCGTCCCTCTGTTGGCATTTATAGGCGCGCCAGTGGCATATGCTGCGCCCGAACGATCCGATTTCTATGTTGAAAGCGAAGACGAGCTTTCCATTTTTGTGCGCCGGATCAGCGACGATAAGGCTGGCGCGAACTTGGGGCCACTACTGTTGGTAAATGGCGGTAGGCCAGGAGCGCTTTCTTCGTGGGATGTTGATGTGCCTGGTCCATCGACTGCGGCTCTTTTCGCAGAAGCAGGGCATTCGGTTTACCTGATGGACGTTCGCGGCTTTGGCCGCTCCAACTTTACCGACGAAATGCGAGATGGGGCTGAGGCTGGCCCTATTGCTGTTCGTTCCTACGAAGTTGTGCGAGACATCAAGGCGGTGTTATCAGCAATCCGCAGCCGCCACGGCGACGATGTCGCCGTGGCGGCTATGGGTTGGGCCACCGGAAGCCAGTGGCTAGGTCACTATGCCTCCCTTTATCCAAAGGAAATCGATAATCTGATTTTTTACCAGGCTGCCTATGGCGGTGAGCCAGGGGGATGGCCGTTTCAAGGTATTGCGGAAGAAGACGATCCGGCGCAGCTTGATCGGGCACGTTTTACGGCCTTCCGCTGCTCGACATCGGAGCAAGTCGTTGGGCGTTTAGCAAATGAAACCGACAATCAGGATTTTCTCGACCGCTATGTCGAGCTAGCGATGGAAGGAGACGAGCTTTCCGAGACGCGTTCGCCTCCGTGCTTCCGCTTCCCATCCGGACCGCTTGCAGACACCTTGTTAATGGTCAATGGACGGTCGCTCTATGACGCTGGCTCCATTGAAAGCCGTGTCCTGATCTTGCGCTCGGAGAACGATTTCTGGTCGCGGCCTCAAGACGTAGAAGCGCTTCAAAATGAACTGGATCGAGCGGCTTCCGTATCGTTTGTAGAACTCACAGGCGTATCACACTACGCGCACTTGATACCGGAAGAACGACGAGCTTTTTTAAATGCTGTCCTAAACTTTACCAGTCGAAACAATGACTAGCGTCGCAGAAAGCGGGGCGTCCGCTTCCTCGAGCTAAAACCAAAAACCGGACAGTCGCAAATCCACCCACGACCGGCCATGAGCGGGGTTGATACGCGACCCTTGAAGCCGTCTTGCCGCTTTGCCCCGCTTGCGAAGAATTTCTGCCGTTCAGGTTTCGACCCCTTAGCGGTCATTGCGAGCGGGCCGTCATTGCTGAGCTCGCTATGATGAATACGAAGGGCCGCGCGCGTTCAGGCCGACCCCTTACCTCGCACAGAACCGCACAGACTCGTTGCTCCAGCAGGCCTTGTCCTGCAGCTCACGCTTGACCGGGACTTCAACCGGGCCGGTGGTGTAGTTGATGATCAGATGTCCGGCGTTTCTCGAGGTCACGTCGAGGTCGATCCGGCTCACGTCCTCGAAATAATTCCCTTCCAGCGAGGTCGCCTGAAAGTCGCCGCCCGATCCGGCGACAAAACGGCAATTGCCCTCATAACCATAGCGCTCGTTCTCGAATTCGCAGGTGACCACCCGGCCGCCGGATGCCGGACGCGACAATGCGGTCTTGGCCTGGTCGACCTGTGCCGTTTCTCCCGGTTCGCCCCGGACCGTGATATTATAGCCCGAACACGCCCGCACGATCCGGGTGAAGCGGGCGATCTCGTCCGGCGTGGCATTGCCCGCCCGCCCGCCGAATAACTTCGCCTGACGTGCATCGGCAATCCCGGCATCGGTGGCACGGTTGACCATGCAGCCGCAATTTTCGCCCACGATCGAGAGTGTGCGGATGCACATGCCATAGGCGCTGCCGAGTTCCTTCGAGAGCCCTGCGCGCAGGGGTTCGGCCGAACGGACAGCACCCGCCTCCGCTGCCGCACTCAATGCCGATTCGTCTGCGGCGGCCTGCGACTGCCGATATTTTGCCGCGTCTTCGCGATCTCGTTCGGCCAGCGCTTTGTCGACCGCCGCATCAATCGCGGCCTGATCCGGCGTGCTGGCGGAACAGCCGGTGGTCATCAGCAATGCGGCAGCGGCTAGGGCGACGCGCCTCAGCATGCGCCATTCACGATCACGTCGAAGCTTTGGGCCTGTCCGTCGATCGTCAGCGTCGCGGTGCCGGGGGTGAAGCCATAGGCGGGATTGTCATAGGTCGGTTCGCCCTGTGGCCGGAAGACGAAGCGGAGGCCACGTGCGGCCCAGCTATTGGCCCCCGTGCTCGGCAGCACCCGTTCACGCCCGTCGATCCGCAGCTTGAGCCCGCCGATGGCATTGCCCTGGAGATCGACCTGCGTGGCGATCATTGAATTGACATTGGTGCGCACATAGCGATCGAGCGTGTTTACATTGCGCAGGATCGAACGGTCTGCCGGGGCAAGGTAAAAGTCTGTCGAGCAAGCCGCCTCGCCGTAAACCTCGCCCTTGACCGTGCCGAGCCGTCCGGCCAAACCGGTCGTGCTGATAGTGGCGGCCGCAGGCGGGTCCCGCTCGCCGGTCTTGCGGCAGTTGAGCGTCGTGCCTCGCGTGCAGAGCCATTCCTTCCACCCGCCAAGCCCATCGAACGCGCGGAGGCTGGACGCTGCGCTGCCGCGATTGTCGGGTTCCTCGATACGGATGCCGATGTAATCGACCCCAAACTCATCGATCAAGCGCCCCCGAACTTGATTTGACCGGAAATCGAAATTATTCAGCACTAGATTGCATGCGCTCTCGCATATTTGGCTATCTTTGCGGCCAGCGAGGTAAAGCTGATGCGACGGATCCAGGAAATTGGCACTCCTGATCTCGCGATTGGCGAAACCGACATAGCCCGACAGCTGCTGCCGATTGAGAAACAGCGGATTGTTATCGATGCGAGTGAACTGCACCCGCCAGAATCCGTCTTCAAGCTGCTGCGGGCTGGATGCAGGAAAGCTGAGATCGGCATTGCCCACCTTGCGGAACGGCCAATCTTCGCCCGTGCGGACATAGCGTTTCTGGTACGTCAGCACCGTGTCCGACGTAATGTCTATCGGCAAGTCTCCGGGCATCCCGCTATCCACCTCGCGCGTGCGCATGAAGGCGCCATGTTCCGCCGGTTCGGCAGATATGCGGAACACGATGGTCGAGCGGTCTTGAGCGCTCTTGCGGTCACCCGTCTGGTAGATCACCAGATTGCCTTCAGGCAGGAAATCATAGCGGTGCCATGTCCCACCGTCCGAATTGGGCTGGGTATATTCCCAGGCCGTGTCGCGCAGCTTCGCGATAATCGCTTCGACATCGGCAACCGTCCGCCGTCCGCCGTCCGGGTTGAGCTACTTGCGCAACCGCGGCCGCTTCGACCGGGGCAGGCGAGGAAATTGGGCCCGGACGTGCGATCGGTGACACCGGGGTATTCGCAGGCGGGAACGGCATCCCGGGGCGCATATTCGCGGGCACGCCGGGCAACGGATTGCCGGGGGTGATCCCCATCTTCGCCATGGTCGCATCGGCGATGCACTGCGATTTCACCTGCCAGAAGCGGCCATATTTGGCCTGATCGACCGGCTGACTGTGCCCGTCATCCTTGAACAGCGAGGCCAGCTCTGTGTCGTTCAGCCCCGCCTTGCGCGCGGCGGTGATGGTGCAGGGGCAGGCTTCCGGCGCGGTCACCTCGGTGGAGCGGCAGGCCGCGTCCAGCGCGCCGTCCTTGCTGCCTTGCGAAGCCAGAGGTGCTGCTAAGCCGATGGCACCGATGGCCGCTCCTGCGAAAAGAATGATGTTGAGCTTCATTGTCAGTCCCCAATCTGTTCAGTTACAGACGCAGTATCCTTAACAAAAATTACGCCGGCATGAACTGCCAGTCACGAGGCCAAAATTGTGTCGGCTTGTGCAGTCGGCCATTCGTCGCGTCCTGCACCGTGATCGCCGAAGCTGCTGTGTCCGGCGATTTGTGCCGCGCATACTTCTTCAAGCCCGGCACATGCTTGAGCAGTCCGATCCCGGTAAGGGCCAGGCCGATCCCCCACATGACAAAGAGATAGCCAACAAAGCCCAAAGAGAGTGCGTCGGATGAATCATACCGAGTGGTCTCGACCATGGCCGCCAAGGCGCTGGCGTAGACGATGATCGAGAACAAGCACAGCGCGGCGGTGGCCAGTTTGGCCTTGCGACTGCGCTTGCCGGTGAGTTCGCGGAACACGGTAAAGCCGGCAGCGACCGGGATCAGCCAGAGCGCCATGGCGATGGTGGAAGCGACCTGCAGCCGGCCATTGCGGCCGAGCAGCGAAGCGGTTGCCCCCAATTGGTCGAGCAACTCGGAAAGATCGAAGGCCGACGTGCCGCTGCCTAGAATGACAAGAAAATTGAGGAAGAACACCGACAGGAAGGCGATGACACAGAATATTACCTGCGGCCTCTCGGCAATCCTGGCGGGAATTTCCGGGCTTCCCGATGTATTGTCGAGCAGGTTGGCGCCTATCCCCGCAATGGCCGAATTCACTGTGTCGAGCGAGGGCTTGGGGATACCCCCGCCCCCCTTGTAAACCTCCAGAGCAGAAGCGTCCTTGGCCACGAAATCGGCCTGGTCAAGGGCCTGAGGCGGCTTTTCGCCTTTCCATTCGGCCAGTTCGAACGAATAGCGCAGGCCATCATCTCCGGTGATTGCGCCCGTGGTGCCATCAAAGGCCAGCACTTGCCCCTTCATTCTGGCCCCCTTTCTTTGAGCTACTAACTGGGACCTTGGTCCGCTTCGCGCCCGAACGGCGAAACTTTATCAAAATCCAGCAGATGAATGTGAAAATTGAAAGAGACTCGGCAAAACAATTTCAGACGGCACGCAAAAACCCGCCATTCAGAAATCCACCCATCTGCGGTCATCAAATAGGAGCACGCAAATTGCCAAAAGCAGACGCGCTTTGCGGTGGCTGCTTCTGTCGTCAATTGGGGGTGAAAGCGGACACACGTTTCACCGCCTATTTGCCAAATTGTGAGGTGCTGCAAGCGCGATGACAGGCTGTCATTATTCGCTTTCATGCCACCATGCCCGTGTCTTTATCGTTTGGTTCCGGCTCGGGCGAGCGATTGATGGACCGGTTTGACGGTCAGCGGCATACAGAATGATCCGGCCATTGCGATCAACATAAAGACTGCCTGACCAGCGAAAGCTTTGAGTTCGTTGCGGCCGCTGATCGTTTAGTATGCGTTGCTGGGTCACTTTTACCAGAGATATTTCGTTGACAGGTCCCCCAACTCGCCAGACTTGATACCAATGCCTTGATCGTCGATTGCCGGAATCTCCATCCATACCAACAAGATAGAGGCCGCTGCTACAATCGGTTACGAAGTTCAGACCGCCTTGTGCACCGGCGAGACATTGGTCTGCATCCGTCCCATAGCTCTTGCATTCCGGGTCGAAATGCCCCGAATACATCCACTGCGTGCTAGGAGACAGCGAAGCTGTACGGCTTCTATAGAACCAGATAATTCTGTCCTCTTGTGCGTCATCATAGACGGCGACCAGATACCGACCGTCCGAAAGGCGCGTGATAGCTGCCGAACCCGCCTGACTGCGACGCTCCCTTTGACGTGGTTCTGTTTGGCTTCCATCGAGTTGATGACCGGCCACGAGCGATAGGCTACCGGTTCCGCCGGATGGAGCATTCAAAACGAAAAACGCACCCGGCTCACCTGCATTGGAACTCTGCATCCCTACAACCACATGATCGCCCATAGTCTGTATGCCGCCAGGATGCCCATAGTTGCCAAAGCGGGTCAGTCCGATAATGGGCGTCGCTCTTCGGTTATCCGCTTGCACGGCGGTGCTGTACGCACCCTCATCGGCGCCCTCAATGGGTTGAAAGGCAAGGTGAATCCCATCACTGGTTACATTCTCAGAGAGCACGAGCCGCCCCTGATTGTCGACATCGCGTAGTCTTGCGAACCCTTGGACATGATCGCTGCGGGTAAAAGATACGTCGAACTCAAACCGGTTCGTGAGGCGGCGATCATTGAGATCGATACCCGTTTCCGGCGTCAGTTGTTCCAAAACACTCTCAGCACAGCGGTTGGTGTCGAATACAGAGCTAAACGCAACGTACGGTTCGATATCGGCAATCCCTTGCGGTCGCGCTGGCGGTAAAACGTAGCCCTCCAACCGGTAGTATCGGTATCCGTCCCGCTCTTCCTCTGGACCTCCACGAGGTGCCCAGCGGCGATCAGTCGTTGCAAAGTTATCGCCACGCGTCGGGTGATACCAGGAATACAAAGGTAACGTCCCAGTCGGTTGTGGAAGGTCGGGCGAATACAGGAAGCCTTCGAGCCTGAAATAGCGATAGCCTTCCCTGATCTCCCCAAGTGAGTTGCTGGCCCATGATCGCTGCGATGTCAGGAAATTGTCACCTCTCTCATCGTTGTACCAACTGTAGACTGGTATCGTGCCGTCTGGCCTTTCGCTTGCAGGAGAAAAAAGCCGCCCCTCATGTCGATATAAGGTGTAACCAGGCGCAACACGATCGCCCAGAATACCTTGCCAATTCGGGTCAGTCGTTGCGAAGTTATCCTCTCGGTCTCGACTCCACCAACTTTCCAGATCGACACGTTCTTGCCCGCTGGCGAGCACGGGGCAGACCCCCAGCAACGCAGCCGATAGAAGATACCTATTACGCCGCATTGCAAATTTCCGCAGGAAGCGACGGTGACGACTGCTAAATCTGGCATTGGCTGTGTTCACGAGTTCTCTCCTTATCTGTTGTCTGAAATGCGCGTGACTGTTATTTGAAGCGACCAGCAGTTTACACCATAGGTTTTTTCTATTGCCGCCCTGCAATTCGTATGCACTCCTCTCAGATGCGATCTGGGTCAGAGTGCCCTGCGGTTCTGCGTCAGCATGAGCGCTTTGCCGGTATCATTGTCATAGAGGAAACCGACTGGCTTATCGTCCTTACGCAAAAGCCAGTGCCCGAAGGCACCTTCATGACACGCTTCCCTGCCGAAACAGCCAGTGTAACGATAATCTCTGAAACCCACTGTGCGGCTTGGAGGTGATCCCGCTGTGCTCAAGATGCCCAATCCGTCGATCTGAGATGCGTTTTGTGGATTGCGACGAACTAGCACAATCTCTGATTGATCATCCCCCGTCATGTCCGCAGCGATGACAGGCACATCGCGGGCTTGATCGTAAATCCATGCCTCGCGAGTATGCGTTGTCGTCCCTGTGATGGTGTCAGGTTCGGGAGGAGTTCCATCGACTCTGGCAAACACCTGCGGGTTGCCGGATTCATTGAAGAACACGACCCGCAAGAATCCTGCGCGAGAGAAGACCACCGCTTCCTTGCGATTGAGGTTTGCGTATTTGCCGAACTCGGTAACCCAGTAAAACTCGTTGAATCTGAAACCGTCAAACGCATTCCCAAAACGTAGTTGCCCGGCGACACGTAAGCCGTTCGTTGAATAGGAAAGAAGCGACAGACCACTATCATTCGCCAACAACATTTCATCTGTGTCATTGCCGAGGAAGTTCCCGGCAATGGGGGGGCGTCGCTCTTTGGTCTCCGAGTCCCAGCGACTGGGGCCAGACCAGGCTTCACCGCGGTACGTCGCTATTACAGCCACCCTTCCATTACCGTCTGGCTGAAGAAGGAGGAGCTTTGACTCAGTGCCGATCAGAACCGCTGGAATTGTGTTCGCCGCGATATCCATTTGGCCAAGAAACCGAAGTTGACCGTCCAGATAGGTGCGCTCGTCACTGTTGCGGTGCGGAACCCGCATCCCCACAGCAAGACCATAATTCAGTTTGAATCCGGTGGTCTCTGATGTGATGTTCAATATCTCTGAGGGGCTTCGTTGAACGAAAATCTGATTCCGACCACGAGAATCATATGCTAGGAATTGCGTGCCACGAGACAGTTGAATACCCGTAGGCTGGTCGCCGCGCAGAAGAGGCACGGCAGCTCCAAAAGGTACCGATGACTTCACAAAAAAGTCAGGTGTTGCCCTCGCTCCGCCCCAAGCAATGACTTTGAAGTCCTCGTCCGTCAGGACCACAAACTCGTTGAGATTGGGACGTGGCACGACCGAGCGCCGCTTATTTGCAACCGCTAAGACCTGATCTGTTGGGGCTGGCCTCCACACAGACAAAGTGGGTTGAGGATCTTGCCCGTCCAAACGGCGGACCGAGTATGAGTTTCCGAATAAGGCAGCATCCCACAAAGACAGTTTTCGGGACTCAAGATCGCTCGCCCCGGGGTAGCGATACCCTAATATCCCAAAGCCTGTCCGAGCCGGATCATATCCAAGATAGGGATTTCCTTGTGTGTCACGCAGGAGGAGATACCCATGCAAGCGACAACGCCGCAGCCTGAAACAACCCGGCGTCGATGTCTTTTCTAGCCAGTTGTCGCGAAAGGAGTCCTGCAACGCGTGCCGCGCCACCTGGTTCATCGACCGTCGATAGGTATCATGACCATGTCGTTTATGATCATAACTCCAGTTATGATAAATCTCATGATGGATCGTACCCATCCGAAGCAAATAGGTTAGCTGCGTTTCCGGGCTAGTTTCGTAAGGCTGACCCAAGCCATCGTCGGCAATTCTGATGAATTCGCGGAAATACTTTGATTGCTGGCGGGTCTCGAAATTCTCGCCGATCCGATCATAGGCTCTGCCGTTCCCACCGGCCAATCGTTTGCGACAGTTAATTTCCAAAAAGTTCGTACTGCGCGACTTCAAGCGCCTTTTCAGTTTGCAGAGCTCTTGTCTCATTTTTGTAAGGCTCATTTCGGAACCGAACATCCTGAGGCAGATACCGATCTTCGACGTATCTCCTAAGCAAGCGTGGGTAATGTGGAGAGGCAGTGGCAACGCGTCGCATGAACGCAGCGTCACGAATTCCTTGCGTCGCTGCGAAGCCGCATCGCCCCTGATCAACCTGTATTCCTCCGTAACTCGCTCGCGCTGGAAGCGAAGAAGAGATTAAGGTAGATAGTAAGATTACAATCGCGACTTTCATTTCTAGGCTCTGCACCTTTACGCAGGCAAAGCACCAAATGCTTAACCTCGCTCAATTTGAAAGAATGCGACCAGAAATTTATGATTGTATACTTGATACCAGAACCGCAGGAAAAATACAGAAGAAAATTGGTTAGATGGATTATTCTCCAGCAAGGCCTCGACGCCAATGAAGGAATGACCGAGATTGGGGCGGATTGTGTTGAAAAAGTCGGCGTCTTGCGACGCCCCGAAACATGCGAACTTTGAACACCTCGAGTGGGCATGATCGATTCAAAGGCAACGCAAATCTGGTTCTATTTCTGCGCCTCAGCGTACGAAAATGTCGCCCTCGGACTATTTTAACACAATCGGGCGCAAAGCTGACGCCAAACAATCACCCCGATAATGTCCTCTGTGGATGGCTCCCGCGTTACGAGGGTTGATTTGAGAGGTCAGCATACTGATCGGGTGCAGTCTTCTGTCCGGCCTGTTTGTGCGGTCGAACATTGGACCGCTGGCCATGATGGTATCCGCGAGCTGGGTCCCACTCTGCTTTGCAGGCTTTGATGCCTTGGACATTCGGCGGGGTGTCCCGGCTCCCGGTCTGACCGGTGTGCCATCATCTCTCATCGTCCTCGCAACCTCGTGAAGTGCGTCTCCTTCGCTCTATCTGTTTATGCGGCAGTGGCCCGCACGGGTGCCTGATAAGTTCCGCCACGGGTCATAATGGCCCAGGCCACACGCGCTGTGCGGTTCGCAGCGGCGACCGTGACAACGCGCGCCGGCTTGCGTTCGAGCATGGCGGCGATGCGTGGATCGACCGAGTCCGGTCTCGCTCTTGCGCGGCGGATCAGCGAGGTCATACTGATTACCAGCAGCCGGCGCAGATAACGGTCTCCCATGCGCGAGATCCGGCCCATCCGCTCCTTGCCGCCGGAACAGTTCTGAAGCGGTGTGAGCCCGAGCGATGCTGCGAACTGTCGGCCTGAGCGGAAGCGTTCGGGCTCGACGACTGAAGCGGCGAGCGCGCTCGCCGAAATTACACCGACACCCGGGATCGTCGCCAGGCGCTGGGACAGCTCGTTTGATCGGTGCCAAGCAAGCAGTTCCTTCTCGAGACCAGCCAACTGGACCTGCAGTGCGCCGATCTGATCGGCCAGGCTCTTCACGACCCGCTGGGCAAGCGTCGGTACCTCTTGGGCATCGCCTGCCGATAGCCGTGCAGCCAATCTCAGAGCATGGTGCAGACCGCGTGCCATCTCGATCCCGAACTCAGCCAGCAGACCGCGAACCATATTTACCAGCTGGGTGCGCTGCTTAACCAGCAGATCGCGCGTCCGGTGCAGGGCCAGCGCCGCTTGTTGCTCCGCCGACTTCACCGGCACGAATCGCATGCTCGGCCGCATGACTGCCTCGCAGATCGCTTCCGCATCGGCAGCATCGGTCTTGCCGCGCTTCACATAGGGCTTCACGTAAGCTGGCGGCATAAGCTTCACCTCGTGTCCCAGCTTCGCGAGCTCGCGCGCCCAATGGTGCGACGTACCGCACGCTTCCATCCCGATCAGGCAGGGCGGCAACTTCGCAAAGAAGGGCAGCACCTGACCTCGTCTCAGGGCCTTGCGAACGACAATCTCGCCGGACGCAGCAACTGCGTGAACCTGAAAAATGCTCTTGGCCAGATCAAGGCCGATCGTGCTAATCTCCATCGCGGGTGGCTCCTTTTGCTCGTAGACGCTCCGATAGCGTCCACACTTTGGCACCTAGATGCCGTAAGCGGGAGCCATCCACCCCATCTGCTTTCGGGAACTAAGAAATTGGATATCAACGTCTTGATCTGGGGCGCGAAGCGGATGCTGTGTGTAGGGCCATCCTGCTCACCACCCCTTGCTGCAGTTCATGATCGTCAGACTGCCCACACAAGTACTGTCGTCAGCGCCGCGATCTCGCAGTCCTGAAGCCGGTCATCAGCCGATAGGCATTGCATCTTTGGCTGTTGGGCCGCATTCCGCAGGTCGGGTCTTGCGGGCCGGGCTGCGCAAAAAGGCCGCATGCGGTTGGCCCGGTGACTTTCCGCTATCAGCGTTGAAAAGAACTGAAGTCGCAAGCCAGATCAAGCCATCGCGGAAGCCAAGCAGCCCCATCAGACAAGATCGGACGATCAGAAATTCGGGTCGAAATTGAAGTAGAGCGGGTTGGACAGCCCGATCAGATCACCCGCAACCAATACGGCATTGGGCACCTGCGGATAAGCCGGAACAGACCCGCGAATCTCAACCCGGTAATACGTCCGGCCATTGGCATCAGGGGTATCGGTGAATGACAGGTTTTGCCCATCATCCAGCTTGGCCGTCTGAAATACAGCGCCATTCTTAATGATCGTCACGGTGTAATCCGCTTCGTTGGTTGCGTCGCCGACCACGCCGACCACGCCGACATTGAACGTCACTGCATCTTGCGGCGCTGCCAGATTGTCGCCCATTACCATGTCGGCGGTGCCATCGCGGTCAAAATCGGCGCTGAACTCGACTCGCGGCGCAAAAGGATTTGCGCTGATTGAAACCCGCCCCTTGGTGAGGGCCTCAACGACAGCCTCCTGCGTGCGTGTCTCGGCCCATACCCAAGTCGTGGGCGTGCCGATATTATTGGCCGATGCTTCACGCGCGCGATCATTGGCCATGTCCGCGTCCGGGACCTGGCCGTGATGCGCATCACTGCCGCCGCGCCCAGTCATCACGCGGCCCGATTTCAGCAAATCGTCCCACACTAGCAACGCGCCCCTGTTGCGCGAAGATAGGACCGAATTCCACACTTCAAGCGAATCGATCATGTCATAGGTCATGCTGAAGGCATCGTCATTGGCCGGATGATTGACGGACAGGTGGACACCGAGCTCCTGCTTTACCGAGCTAATGCGAACATCGCGGTCATCCCGTGCATCGTAAAGCCGCTGATGATCGTAAGGGCGGGCGCTGATCGGATTGGCGTGCCCGCGATGCGTGGTCCACTCCGCGCCATAGAGCAACAGGATCGTATCCGAGCGAAACTCCGGATCGGCCCACGTATTCTGCGCGATTGCGCCATCGACATGATTGTCGTGATCGGAAATCAACAGGTAATCCATCCCGACCTGGTCGGCGAACGCGAGGATCGAGGCGATGGGATGATTGCTTGAATCTTCGCTGTGACGCGAATGAACATGCAGATCACCTTTCAGCCACACGCCTGCTTGAGGCGACTCGACCTCGGCGTCGCTCGCTTTGGCTACGGTCGCAGCCGCAAACATCATCGCGGTAATCGCAAGTCGACAAAGTTTCATTTCATTTCCCGCCAATTGTTGATCCGGGTAACCCCAACGTAGCAATTGTTCAGAATTCAGCCTGCACCCTGACGCCAATCTGGCGCTGCGGGCCGAGGCGCACCAGCTCGTCGCCGCCCGATGCCACGTAATCCTCGTCAAGCAGATTGCGGGCCACCAGCGCGATCGTGAGATTGTCGAACTCAATGCCCAAAGTAGCATTGACCAGCACCCGGCTGTCATTGTCGAGGAATGTGGGTGAGGAGCTGTTTGCGTTGTTCACGTTCGAGCTGCCTTCGTAGGTCACCCCGAGAATGCCAAAGAGGCCAGTAGCGGCATCGTCATACCCGATCCGGGCCGCACCGGACCAATCGGGGGCAAAGGCAAATTCGCGCCCTTCAAATGCCGACAGTGTTTCCTCAAGATCGATCGGGGCGAGCACATTTTGCGCCTCAATGAGTGTCGCAGCGAGGGCGGCATCAAAATCATTGAACTGCGTATCGGAGTAGCCCAGCACGCCTTGCACAAACCATCCGGGTGCAGGTGTCAGATAGGCATCGATTTCGAAGCCTTGCACAGTCGAACTGCCGACATTGAACCCGACCTCATCCTGCTGCAGCGTTGAGAGGGAGACGACAACCTGCTGATCGGTCCAGTCGATGTAAAAGGCGTTCGCATTGAGGCGCAGCTTGCGGTCGAAGAAGAACGAGCGGAATGCCAATTCATAATTGGTCGTAAATTCGGGATCGAATTGCGAGACGAATTGCCGCACGATGTTCAGATCAGAGCCGCCGGCCCGGTAGCCACGCCGGACTGAAAAGGCGAGCGAGCGATCATCGTCAATCTCCCAGCGCACGAAGCCCGAGGGCAGCCACGCGCTGAAATCCTGCGTCGCGCTGGTCGATGCCTCGGAGAGGGTTGCATCGAAGAACGCGTTCACGGCCTGGATGGAGCCCTGCACTCCAGGCACGAGCACGGCGGGGAAATCGGGCGGAATGAACGGCGCGGCGGGATCGGGTTGCCCGAGCGGCTGGCCTATGATTGTCAAGCCTTCGAGCTGTTCCTCATAATCGTAGCGGAGGCCGAGACCGATGGTGAGATTGGGCAGGATGTCGTATTCGCCGCTGATATAGGCCGCATAGTTTTCGATATCGAGCGGCTCGCTGGTGGCGGCGACGAATGTACCGAGATCGGCGTAATTCGCCTGTGTCACGGCAACCGACAAATCTGTGGCCTGCGCGATGAAGGCCGCGAACGCTGTATCGCCTTCGGGACCAGCAGGGATCGAGGCGACCGGGTTGCCGGGCGCCGCAACACCGCGCAATGGCCCCAGTCCGCCAATCAGGCTCGCTTCGAGGCCAGGCCGAACGGCGCCGGCGACCGTGTCAAGGATACCCGGCTGAATTCCGGGCGTGAAGTTGAACTCGTCCTCTTTCGAGTTGACGTAATAGGCGCCGATCAATCCGCGCAGGGGTCCGCCATTGTCGTATTGGAAGATCAGCTCCTGCGTGAAGATCGTCTGCGTTTCAAATTGTGTTCCCTCCGTTGAGAACACATATGGCCCGGTTGGTACGCGCGGGATATCAAACGGGTTATCAATGATAACCGGCGTGCTGGGAAACAGCGCCGGGTTGAGGAATGTGGCGTCGGTATCGAGGCGCTCGTTGATCTCGCCATCGCTGTAAGTCGTGATCGACGTCAGGCGAACCGCGTCTGAGACATCCCAATCGGTCTTCCATGAGATATTGTGCTGAGTGTTGGCGTTGAAATCGGGTGAGTTGATGAAGCTTTGTCGGTTGAGCTCATTGCCTGGGACGACATCTTGGAAATTGACAAAGCCATCGGGCCCGCGCGAACGACGATCCGATGCGCGATCGGCAACCTCGACATCGACGTAAGAATAGGTCAGCAAGCTGCGAATGTCGGGGGTTGGCGTAAACAGCAGTTTTACGCGACCATTCCACTGATTTTCAAAATCGGTGCCGCCCGTGATCGGATTGCTTACAAACCCTTCGCTCTCGCGCCGCTCGCCTGAAACGCGGAAAGCGAGAATATCTTCGATGATCGGCCCGCCGATTGCTCCTGAAACTGCGAATTCCTCGCCGCCATCGGAGCTAAACCCTATCGCGCGTGCCTTTCCGGTCCAGTAGAACGTGGGATCAGCGGTGCGGATCACAATCGCCCCGGCCAGGGCATTGCGCCCCTGCACTGTGGATTGCGCGCCGCGCAGCACTTCGATCTGCGACACGTCCCACAAGCCTTCTGCGCCAAACCTCGTGCTCTGATCGCTGAGTGTGACATCATCGACATAGATCTGAGCAAGTGGCGAGGAGCCGGCACCGAGCAGATTGTCAAACGGTATGCCACGAATCGAAAAGCCGCCCTGGGAGTTTCCAAGATTGACATTCGCGATGTAGTCGAAGGCTTCCGACAAGGTTGTGATACCTTGCGCTTCGATCGTCTCGCCGGTTACGACACCGACCGAAGTAATCGTGTCTTGCAGCGATCGATCGACCTTTTCGCCGGTGACGATGATCCCTTCGGCTTCCTGCGTGGTTTGCGTTTCGTTCGGTTGGCCCTCGCTTTGCGCGCTCAAGGGAGAGGCGCAGATGGCAAGTAAGGCAATGCCCGAAACCCCGAGTTCAAATCTGATCCGCATTGTATCGTCCCCAACTAGATTTCCCGACCGCCTAGGGCAGCGCAGCGACACTTTCATGATCGTTCAAAGACACTTTGATGAGGCCGGGATGCCGCGGAATGGTGCAGAGCGCGTGAGATGGTCGTGAAAAGGTCATTCGGACTGCCTAGTGTCGAAAAGGACAGTCACATCAGGAACGAGAAATGAAGCATTGGATCCTTGTTGGTGCGCTTGCTATTTCGCCGGTACAGGTCGCTTTGGCCGGGCCTCTTGACTGCGCCTCGCCAGGCGAAACCAAAGCTGATTGCGCGGCGGTGCCAGAAGACCTGAAGCTCAACGATTTGCAGTCAGTCGGCTCGCACAACAGCTACAAAATCGCCATCCCCGCGGCCGAACTGGCGATTATCTCCGCGCAGTCGCAAGAGGCCGCAGAAGGACTGGATTATGGTCACGCCCCGCTGAATGAACAACTTGACCTTGGCATGCGTCAGCTCGAGATCGACATCTATTACGATCCTGATGGCGGGCGGTTTGCCGATCCGCTGCTTCCAAGGATCAGTGGTGAGCCTTTCGATGCCTCGCAGCTGCATCAGCCCGGTTTCAAGGTGTTTCACACCTCCGACATCGATGTGCGTTCGCACTGCCTTACTCTGGTCGCATGTCTTGAGGAAATCGAAGCATGGTCCGATGCGCATCCGGGCCATGCGCCAATCCTGATCCTTTTCAACACCAAGTCATCGACCCTGCCGATTCCCGGCGCGACTGAGGTGCTTCCCTTTACCAAGGCCGCCTTTGAGGCGCTTGATGCAGAATTGCGACAAGTCTTGGCTCCGGGCGACTTCATTGAGCCTGACGACGTGCGCGGTACATCCGAGACACTTCGAGAAGCAGTGATGCAATCGGGTTGGCCGAGCCTTGCAGATAGCCGCGGGCAGCTTCTGCTCGCCCTGGATTCAGGGTCCGAAACAGTGACGGCCTATTTGCGCGGGAATGAATCCTTGGAAGGGCTGCCGATGTTCGTGAACACCCTATCGCTCGACGCTCCGCATGCAGCGTATTTCACGATCAATGAACCACAGGAAAAGCTTGCTGAAATCGAAGCTGCAGTCAGCGCCGGAATGATCGTGCGAACCCGCGCGGACGCCGATACTAAAGAAGCACGCAGCGGCGATGTTTCAAGGCGGGAAACCGCTTTCGCCTCGGGAGCGCAATATGTCTCAACTGACTACTACGTTCCACGTGCTGAGTGGTCCCAATACAGCGTAAACTTACCTGGATCCGATGCAGTGCGCTGCAACCCTCATCGCACCTCAGCAACCTGCGGTGATATCAGCAACCGAACGAGCCGCTGACGGGGGGATGGCGCTCACGATGATTGGGAGAGAGCTGATATTGACTGAGGCCCTCGCAGGCCTTTGGCTTAAGCGACTGTGTTCCACATTTACGCATGACCTCAGGCCAACACTTTCTCGGAGGCCAGCGCACAGTCGGAATGGAAAGGTCACGAGGGCTTTGTGTTAGCCTTAGCATTTCAGATCTTGCGAAACTTCGTTCTTGAACCTCGCGATTTCTGACACACTGGCAGTGACTTGCGCTGGGACATGCCGAAAGCGATGTCCGCTTTCAGGGTTTGTATTCTGTTGAAGAAGTCGCATTTGGCGCGGCTTAAGGAGGCTGCCGATAGCGGACGAGCGGAAGCTCCGCTCCTCTCAGGCGGGTGCGAGACCCGGCATTGGTTGCATCTTGGCCAGTTTGCGGAGGTTTTGGGCTGCTGCGGCGAGAT
>JBARXS010000054.1:0-8485 GCA_049647465.1 Erythrobacter sp. | reverse complement strand
TGAATGGCGGGTGGTTCGGCAACGGGCTGTGGCTGGGCAATCGCAAATATTCGCTGCCCGAGGCGCACACCGATTACATCTTTTCCGTGATCGGTGAAGAAGGCGGGCTGATCGCCTGCGCCATTATTGTGGTGCTGTATCTAGCGATTGTCGCGCGGGTGTTGATCCGCCTGTCGAGCGAGGACAACATCTTCGCCTTGCTGGCCGGCACCGGCCTGATCGCGCAGTTTGGCGGGCAGGCGTTCATCAACATGGCGGTCAATCTGAAACTGGCTCCGGCGACGGGCACGACGCTGCCCCTTGTCAGCTATGGCGGGTCGTCAATGCTGGCGGTGTGCTTTACCCTGGGGCTATTGCTGGCGATTACCCGGCGCAATCCCTACCTTGAGCGCGACCTGCCGGGGTTGAGAAACCCCTTTGAGCGCCGCCTCACCCGACGTGAGGCCAATGATCGGCCAAATGATCGGCCAAATGATCGGATGGAGCCCGCTGCATGAACTCTCAAAACCCTCAACATGTGCCCAGCGGTGCCAGCCGCCATTTCGTCCTGGCCGCCGGTGGAACGGGGGGGCATCTGATCCCGGCCTTTGCGCTGGCGACAGAGCTGGAGGCGCGCGGACATCATGTCGCGCTGATCACGGATGAACGCGGCGCCAATATTCCGGGAAAGCCCGATACGGTGCCTGCCCATGTCCTGCCTGCAGGGCGCTTTGGCAAGAACCCGCTGAAATGGCCTGCGGGTATCAGTGCAGTGCTTGAAGGGCGGCAAATGGCGCTGCGTCTGTTTGAGACGTTTGAGCCAAGCGCGGTGATCGGCTTTGGCGGATATCCCGCTCTGCCCGCCTTGCTGGCATCGACAGCGGTGAACATCCCCAGCGTCGTGCATGAACAAAACGCGGTGCTGGGCCGCGTCAATCGTCTGCTGGCAAGGCGCGTGGATGCGATTGCCACTTCCTATCCGCAAGTCGAGCGGCTCAAAGGCAAGTATTCGGACAAGGTGCATCTGGTCGGCAATCCCGTGCGCGAGGAAATGCTGGCCCTGCGCGATCAGGATTTTCCCGCGCTGACGGAAGAAAGCCTGCTGCGGGTTTTGGTGACAGGCGGATCGCAGGGTGCGAGCATCCTTTCCAAAGTGGTGCCCGATGGCCTCGCCATGCTGCCGCCGCCGCTGTGCCAGCGACTGCAGATTACCCAGCAATGCCGCGCCGAGGATCTCGATGATGTGCGCGAGCGCTATAACGAGCATGACATTCCCGCCGAACTCGGCACCTATTTTGAGGATATGGATGAACGGCTGGCGGATACGCATCTGTTCATCGGGCGCGCGGGCGCCTCTACCATTGCCGAGCTGACGGCCGTGGGGCGCCCGGCGATCCTGATCCCGCTGCCGATTGCAACCGACGATCATCAGGCGGTGAACACGCGCGAAATGGTGAAGGCGGGCGGGGCGCGAATGATCCGGCAGGACAATTTCGGCCCCAAGGAACTCGCCAAACAGATTCAGGCGATGGCGCAAAAGCCGGAAAGCCTTGCCAATGCGGCCCACGGTGCGTGGAATTGCGGTCGGCCCAAAGCGGCCAAGGATCTCGCCGATCTGGTTGAGAACCTCGGCGGGATTGATCTGATGGATGTGATCCGCGTGGGCGAAGCCGCCCCCAGAGCCGCCGCCACCGCGACCAGACCGCAAGCCGCCACGCGCGATGCGAACGAGGATGCCCATCCATAATGAAAGGCGTCGGCACAGATATTGGCATCATCCACTTTGTCGGCATTGGCGGTATCGGCATGTCCGGCATTGCCGAGGTCATGCATAATATCGGCTATGTGGTGCAGGGCTCCGACATTGCCGAGGGGCCAAGTGTCGAGCGCCTGCGCGCGCGCGGCATCACGGTGCATATCGGCCATGCGCCGCAAAATGTGGAAGGCGTCGCCGTCGTCGTCACCTCCACCGCCGTGCGGCGGACCAATCCCGAAGTCGCCGCCGCGCTGGAAAACCGCATTCCCGTGGTGCGCCGGGCGGAGATGCTGGCAGAACTGATGCGGCTCAAATCAACCGTCGCGGTCGCAGGCACGCATGGCAAGACCACGACAACCAGCATGATCGCGGCGCTGCTGGACAAGGGCGATGTTGATCCCACCGTCATCAATGGCGGGATTATCGAGCAATATGGCTCCAATGCGCGGCTGGGTGACAGCGACTGGATGGTGGTCGAAGCCGATGAAAGCGACGGCAGTTTCTTGCGGCTGGACGGCACGCTGGCCGTTGTTACCAATATCGACCCCGAACACCTTGACCATTACGGCGATTTTGACGGCGTGAAGAAGGCGTTTCTGGAATTCATCCAGAACGTGCCGTTTTATGGCGCGGCGATCCTGTGTGTGGACCACCCTGAGGTGCAGGCGGTGATCGGCGAGGTGCGCGATCGCAAGGTTGTGACCTATGGCTTTTCCTTGCAGGCCGATATCTGCGGCGTGAACATCCGGCCTTCATCAGGCGGTAACACCTTTGATGTGATGGTGCGCCAACGCGGGGAGGAAGACCGCCGGATCGAAGGCGTGCATCTGCCCATGCCCGGGCGTCACAATGTCCAGAACGCGCTCGCCGCGATTGCGGTCGCGATTGAGATGGGGTGCTCTGACGATGTCATCCGCGAAGGCTTTGGCGGCTTTGGCGGGGTGCGCCGCCGCTTTACGCGAGTGGGCGGAGTGGACGTGGACGGTGGCAGCGTCGGCATTATTGACGATTACGCCCACCACCCGGTTGAAATCCGTGCCGTGCTAAGCGCCGCGCGCGAAGCGGTCGCTGGCAATGAAGGCCGCGTGATCGCGGTCGCGCAGCCGCACCGCTACACCCGCCTCAATGATCTGATGGAGGACTTCCAGACCTGCTTTAACGAGGCGGACATGGTCTTCATCACCCCGGTTTACGAAGCGGGCGAAGCTCCGATGCTTGGAGTGGACAGCGCAGCCCTGGTCGAAGGCCTCAAATCGCGCGGGCATCGCAGCGCGCAGACGATTGAGGATCGCGACGCGCTTGCCGTCGCTCTGGCCGCAGAGATTGCTGCGGGTGACATCATCGTGTGCCTCGGCGCGGGGGATATCACCCGCTGGGCTGCTGGCCTTGCCGAGGCGATTGGTGTGGAACGCAGCGCATGAGTGAAACGACCCAACCCGATGATGCGTCCGGACAGGATACCGGCATGGCCCCTGATTGTGCAGTGGTGGGCGCCGCGGATATGCCGGTCCCCACCGAAGGCATTCGCGGGAAGCTGGCGAAGGACGCCTCGCTCGCCAAGCATGTCTGGTTCAAAAGCGGCGGCAATGCCGACTGGCTGTTTGAGCCCGCCGATATCGACGATCTGAGAACCTTTTGCGAACGGCTGGACGGCAATCTGCCGGTCATGGCGCTCGGCGTCGGGTCCAACATGATCATCCGCGATGGCGGTGTGCCCGGTGTTGTCATCAAGCTTGGCACGGAATTTGCGAACATCGAAGTCACCGGCCCCACCACGCTCACCGCAGGCGCCGCCGCGCCTGTCAGCATCGTGGCGCGGCGCGCGGCCAAGGCCGGGATCGATCTTGCATTCTTCGTCGGCATTCCCGGATCGGTCGGCGGTGTCACGCGCATGAATGGCGGGTGCTATGGCCGCGAGACGTGCGATGTGCTGGTCGATTGCGATGTGATCCTGCCAGATGGAAAATTCGTCACGCTGACCAATGCCGAATTGCAATACAGCTATCGCCACAGCGCGCTGCCCGAAGGCGCGATTGTGGTGCAGGCGCGCTTTGCCGGAGAGGCTGGCGATGCCGAAGCGATCAAGGCAGAAATGGCGCGCATCTCTGCCCAGCGTAAGGATGCGCAACCCATCGGCAGCATGACTGGCGGCTCGACGTTCAAAAACCCGCCGGGGCACAGCAGCTGGAAACTGATCGACGATGCTGGCCTGCGGGGCTTCCGCAATGGCGGCGCGCAGGTGAGCGAGAAGCACTGCAATTTCCTGATCAACACCGGCAACGCCACCAGCGCGGACATCGAAGGGCTGGGCGAGATTGTGCGCGAAAAGGTTTATGCGCATTCCGGCATCCAGCTTGAGTGGGAGATCAAGCGCGTGGGGCGGCCATGAGTGCCCATTGCTACCTATCGCGGTGCGCTCCTGCGAAGGCAGGAGCCCAGACTGCAACGCTTGTCGCTGGATTCCTGCGTTCGCAGGAAATCACGAGGATCTCCGCATGACCGACACTCCCATCCACGTCGCCGTCCTGATGGGCGGTTGGGCGAATGAGCGTGAGGTCAGCCTCATGTCAGGCAATGGCGTGTGCGATGCGCTGGAGATGACCGGCTATCGCGTGACGCCGATTGATATGGGCCGCGATGTGGCCGCGCGGCTGGTTGAGGCTGCGCCCGATGTGGTGTTCAACGCGCTGCACGGTGTCCCGGGCGAGGATGGCAGCGTTCAGGGGATGCTCGATCTGATGGGCCTGCCCTATACTCATTCGGGGCTGGCGACATCGGTGATCGCGATTGACAAGCAACTGACCAAGCAGGCGCTGACCCCGCATGGCATCCCGATGCCGGGCGGGCGTATTGTTGCATCCTCTGAACTGTTCGAGCGTGATCCGCTGCCGCGCCCCTATGTGCTGAAACCCGTCAATGAAGGCTCCAGCGTCGGCGTCGCCATCGTCACCGAGGATAGCAATGTCGGCAACCCCATCGCCCGCGATGCGGCGGGGCCGTGGCAGGAATTTGCCGAATTGCTCGCCGAACCCTTTATCAAAGGGCGCGAGCTGACGACGGCAGTGATTGACGGGGAGGACGGCCCGCGCGCTTTGGGTGTGACCGAACTGATCATCGAGAGCGGCTTTTACGATTACGAGCACAAATACACCGAAGGGCGCACGCAGCATGTGTGCCCCGCGCAAATCCCGCCCGAAATCGCCGCCCTGTGCGAGGAATATGCGCTGAAGGCCCACGCTGCGCTGGGTTGCCACGGCACCAGCCGGACCGATTATCGCTGGGATGATGAAGCGGGCGAGGCAGGGCTGTTCGTGCTGGAGACCAACACACAGCCCGGGATGACCCCGCTTAGCCTCGTGCCCGAACAGGCACGCCATGCTGGCATTGATTACGCGCAGCTGGTCGATCTTCTGGTGAAGGATGCGCTTCGCAGGTATGAGCAACGCCATTCGAGCAAAGCCGCCGATGCGAAACAGGAGGCCGCGCATGGCTAGGATCAAACGCTCCGCCAACAAGGGTGTGCGCCGCGCCGCCAAATCGCAGAGCCGCGCGGCTGGCGCGCGCCGCGCAAAGGCGCAGACCACCGGCGTGATTGACCGGGTGATGGGCATCATCCCGCTCACCGAAGAGCAGTGGAGCACCGTTTTCATGGCGATGATCGTGGCGGCAGGATTGCTGCTGGCCGCGACCATTGCCAACATCGCCGGCGTGCCTGCGATGGCGCATGCAGAGCTTTCGCGCTTTGCCAGCGATGCCGGCTATTCCGTGCGCACCGTGCGCGTGTCCGGCACGCAGCGTCTGGATGAAAGCGAGGTCTATGCGCTTGCGTTGGGCCAAAAGGACCGTGCGATGCCGCAGGTGGATATCGAGCAATTGCGCACGGATCTGAAACAGCTTTCATGGGTGCGCGATGCGCGCGTTTCGATCCAGCTGCCCGATACGCTGGCGATTGATATTGTCGAGCGCGAGCCGCACGCCGTGCTGCAAAAGCCGGACCATCTGGTTCTGATTGATATGGAGGGCCATGAGCTTGCGCCCGTCAGCCGCGAAAAGTCCGCCGAAATGCTGCTGCTCAGCGGACCGGGCGTGGCCAAACAGGTGGCCACTCTTGATACGCTGCTGGCCGCTGCCCCCGCCCTGGAATCCCAGATCGAAATGGCCGAGTGGGTCGGCAATCGCCGCTGGAACCTGACCTTTGGCACAGGGCAGGTTCTCGCGCTGCCCGAAGGCGCAAAGATATCAGCCAGCGCGCTCGTCAAATTCGCCAATCTGGATGGGCAGTACCGCCTGATCGGCGGCAAGGTTACAAGTTTTGACATGCGCAATCCGCCCCGCATCTATATGCGTGAACCTGGCCGGGCAGACCGGATCGAACTGGCACAGGGGCCTTCACAGGGATCATCGTAATGGTCGGCGCAAAACTCAAATCCAGAGCCGCCACAACAAAGGCAACGAAAGCTGCCAAGCCGACCGTCAAACGCGCGGTCGCCAAGGCGCGCCTGATCCGCACATTCGGCGCGGTCAATATCGGCTCCTTCCGCATCTCGGCCATGATCATGGGCGAAACCGAGACGGGCGATCTGGTCATTCTGGGCTCTGGCCACCGCGCCAGTGCCGGGGTGAAGCGTGGCTATGTCGTCGATCGTAAAGCTGCCACGCATGCAATCCGCGATGCTGTGGAGCGCGCCGAACAGAACGCAGAGACCGCCGTGAATTCGGTGTGGGTCGCGTGTTCGGGGGCGGGGCTGGAAAGCTATGTCTTCCCCAGCGATATCGAGATTGGCGGACGCCGGATCGAAGAGGAAGATATCGAGCATTTGCTGGCGCAGGCTCGCGCCGGGGTGCAACCTGATGGCCGCGAAGTGCTGCACGCACAGCCTGCGCATTTCACGCTGGACGGCGCGCATGGCGTGGTCGATCCGCTTGGCCTCCATGCAGAGCGGCTGGGCGTGCATGTCCATGTGACGCTGGCGCAGGGGGCACCCTTGCGCAATCTAAAGGAAGCGGTCCACAACGCGCATCTCAATGTCGATGGTGTAGTCGCAGCGCCTC
Source organism: Erythrobacter sp. (assembly GCA_049647465.1). Lineage (GTDB taxonomy): Bacteria > Pseudomonadota > Alphaproteobacteria > Sphingomonadales > Sphingomonadaceae > Erythrobacter. The sequence continues at coordinate 1,698 of JBARXS010000054.1, read as the reverse complement.
TGGCCTCCGCCTATGCCTGTCTGTCCGAGGAAGAGCGCGATCTGGGCGTCGCGCTGGTCGAAATTGGCAGCGATGTCACCAATGTCTCGGTATTCGCCGCCGGAATGCTCGTCGGGCTGCGCGCGATCGACATGGGGTCAGGCCACATCACCGATGCGATTGCCAGCAGTTTTGGCATCAAGCGCTCTCAGGCAGAACGGCTGAAATGCGTCGCGGGATCGGCCATTGCCAGCCTTGGCGATCACCGCGAAATGATCCCGGTGAATGGCCCCAATGATACGTGGGAAGACAGCTCCGGCGGACCGATGGCGCGCGGGGCGGATGAAAAGAACCGGATTTCGCGCGCGGAACTGATCGCAGTCGTCAATCAGCGGCTCTCCGGCCTCACTCAGGAGATCGGCACCGCGCTGAAACAGCTTGGCTTTACCGGACCGGGTGCGGGACAGATTGTGCTGACCGGCGGCGGCGCGGAACTGGCCGGTCTCGCTGAATTTACACAGAGCGCGCTGGGGATGCCGGTGCGATTGGGGCGCACGCCGACCTTGACCGGCCTGCCCGAAGCGCATGGCACGCCCGGCTTCGCCACGCTGGCGGGCCTGTGCCTCTATGCAGCGGCAAGCCCGAAGGATATTCAGTCGCTGAAACCGCGCTTTCAAGATGTGCGCAGTCCGGCGGGGGGCCTTAACCCTTTGGCCGCTCTTTTGCGTCTATGGCGTGCTTCACGAGAATACTTCTAGACATGCGGCGCGTTTCAAACATGCGATGGGGCGAAAATCTGCGTCAAAGTGGTGTTAAGGCGGGTTTTTTAGCGACCATTCATGGTTAAGGGATGGTAAGGGTCGCTGTGGATAAGGGTCACAGCGGTATAAACGACGCATCACGAATGTGTCACAGACAAGTAGGCGTCTGATTTGTATTTGCCCCGCAAACCGGGGAGGCGTCTGGAGGATCAGCGGATGAGCATCAATATTGGACCTGCGGCAAGCGACGACCTTGCCCCGAAGATCACGGTTGTCGGGATTGGCGGCGCTGGCGGCAACGCGATCGCAAACATGATCGCATCGGAGATCGAAGGCGTCGATTTCATCGTTGCCAACACTGACGCGCAGGCGCTCAGCACATCACCGGCAGAAAAGCGCATCCAGCTTGGCCCTGACATCACCAATGGCCTGGGCGCAGGGGCGCGTCCCGAAGTGGGCAAGGCCGCCGCAGAAGAGACCGTCGCCGAGATTGAGGAAGCGCTGGAAGGCGTGAACATGGTCTTTATCGCGGCGGGTATGGGCGGCGGTACCGGCACCGGCGCTGCTCCCGTAATCGCAGAGGTCGCGCGCAAGAAAGGCGTGCTGACCGTTGGCGTCGTGACCAAGCCGTTCCTGTTCGAAGGCACGCGCCGGATGCGCGCAGCCGAGGCGGGCATTGATGAATTGCAGGCTCATGTTGACACGCTGATCGTCATTCCGAACCAGAACCTGTTCCTGATCGCCAGCCCTGATACGACCTTCAAACAGGCGTTCGAACTGGCTGACGAAGTGCTGCAGCAGGGCGTGCGTTCCATCACCGATCTGATGGTCATGCCCGGCCTGATCAACCTCGACTTTGCCGATGTGCGCTCCGTCATGAGCGAGATGGGCAAGGCGATGATGGGCACCGGCGAAGGCGAGGGGGAAAACCGCGCCAAGGACGCCGCCGAACAGGCGA
>JBARXS010000053.1:0-52879 GCA_049647465.1 Erythrobacter sp. | reverse complement strand
GTCTGCGACAGGTCGATGATGTGAACACCGTTGCGAGCGCCGAAAATATACGGCTTCATGCGCGGGTTCCAGCGGTGGGTCTGGTGGCCGAAATGTGCTCCGGCCTCGATCAATTGCTGCATGGTGACGGTGGTGGCCGCCATAATAAAATTCCTTCCGGTTTGTCCTCTGGAAAGCTGGAACCTGCTGGCGCTGATCCCGAACGGGAGCGCTTTAGGGCACCGGTATGTGTGCTTTCCATGTGAATTTCGCTGATCCGCCCTGTGCGATCCGGTATGATTCGCAATCCTGCATCGCAGCGAGGCGTGGCCATTAGCGCCCCTGTTCCACAAAATCTAGTGGGTTGTGCAGTGACGCGAACACAAACAGAACAAAAGTGCTTGACGCATGAGAACACTTATAGAACAAGTGGCGCGGAACAAAGGTTGAACACACCGCCTGCGAGTTTTTGGCGGGCAGCAAAGAAGCGGGAGATACCGTCATGATCCAAGGAACGATTATCGGCCTTTTCGGCATCGTCATTATCGCAAGCGCGCTTGCGCTGATCGATTGCTGGATCCGTGGGCGCTATGTTTTTGAAGGGATTCAGGAAGAGCGCGCCCTGCTGGATGCAGGCTTTGTACCAATGGCGAAAGCGGTTGAGACGCGTCAGCGCCAGCCCGTCCGCTTCGACGCGCTCGCTACGCCTGCCCGTCTGCCTCGGCCCCATCTTCCTCAGCAACGCATTCACAATCGGGCTCGGCAGAGTTTGCCTGCTGCTCTGCAGCCAGTGCGTGTTTCCGGCGCCGCTTGACCTTGCCGTACTTGAACAAGGCATAGGGCATCAAAGCGAGGTACCCGATGCTCAGGAATGACAGCGTCCACCACGGCTCCAGCATCAGCGCGGCAAAAGCCAGGGCAGCAACGGCAATCAGGCCGAGCCTTATATCTCGGCGTGGTCGCACGGCGCCCCAACTGAGCGTTGCCATGTTGGAAATGAGCAAGACCGCAATCACCGCGACCCAGACCGACATGAAAATCGGATCGCGCAGGATCGCCAATTGCGTTTCCTGCCAAAGATAGAATGGCGCGAATGCAAGCCCCGCCCCGATGGGAGCAGGCACGCCGGTCAAGAAGCCTGCCGATTTGTGCGGCTGATCGTCTGTGTCGATCTGCGCGTTAAACCGGGCGAGGCGCAATGCGCAGCAAATGGCGAATGCCAGCGCAGCGAACCAGCCGAACCTTTCGAGGTCTTTGAGCGACCAGAGAAACAGAATAATCGCCGGCGCCATGCCAAAGGACAACGAATCGGCCAGACTGTCCAGCTCGGCCCCGAAGCGCGATTGTGCGTTCAGCAGCCGCGCGATCCGCCCATCAACTCCATCAAGAACTGCCGCCAACACTATCGCCAGGATCGCGTAGGACCACGCACCGTCGATGGCGAAACGGATACCCGTCAGCCCGGAGCACAACGCCGCTGCGGTAATAGCATTAGGCAGCATCGCACGCAGCGTAAGCGCGCGCGCCGAACCGCGAACGCGCCCATCTTCGTCTTCGGCAGCCTTAGGCCCCAGCCTAGGCTCAGCCTCCAAACTGGATTTGCGAACCGGTCTATCGCTCAACGCGCGGTCTCCATTGGGCGCATCACTCCGCTCATCATTGGCAGACACCTTCCAGAAGTCCTTGCGCACCGAATTCAGCCAGAACCGTCTCACCAGCTATGGTCTTTTGACCCAGCAGTACTTTTGAATCTGTCCCCGCCGGAAGGTAGACATCCACGCGGCTGCCAAACCGGATCAGGCCCACGCGCTGACCCTTTGCAACTGTGTCACCCGGCTTCACAAAGGGAACGATCCGCCGCGCGACGAGGCCCGCAATCTGGGTGAAGCCGATCGAGACGCCATCGCCGCGTTCAATCAGGAGGTGCTGGCGTTCGTTCTCTTCGCTCGCCTTGTCCAGATCGGCATTCATGAACTTGCCCGGCATATACACCAGCCGCTTGATCGTCCCGGCAATCGGCGCCCTGTTAATATGCACATCGAAAACGCTCATGAAGATAGAGATGCGCGTAACCGGCCCCGCTGGCAGGCCTTTGGTGCCCGATCCATCTTCAACCTGAAGTTCCAACGGAGGTTCGACCTGAGTGATCAGGGAGACAATGCCATCGGCAGGCGCGATGATGGAGTTTTCCACCTGTGGCACGATACGTTCGGGGTCGCGAAAGAATGCAAAGACACCGCCAGACAATACCAGCAGCGGCCACCCGATGATTGGCCAACCGAGCAGCAACAGAAAAACGAGGCTGACCGCGACCGCGATCACACCATATTTGCGCCCCTCGGGATGAATCGCCGGCCAGTTCCAGCCAGCTTCACCGCGCCCTTGATTGTCGAGAATTTCGCCTGCCATATCATGTCACTTAGGCACCTGCAGCGTCGCCCGCAAGAAAGTGTCGCCCAAAGAGGCGGGCAAAACCTGTAAGCCAGCCGCGTTTCGCCGCCGCACCCGGCGTTCGTCGAGCAGCTCGAAACGACCGCTGCCCATTCATGGTTTAGTGACATGTTTACCCTAATTCGGGTTCCCGCATGAGCGCTCAGTCAAACCTTCCAAGCGGACACGCATCGCCCCACCAAGACGGCGTCGCGAACGCGCATACCCGGCGCTGGATGAGCGAAGTGCCGATCTACATCATTGGGCTTGCGTTGTTTTCCACGTGCATCGCTCTGCTCCTTTCTCAGGGGGTTGTGCCTGGTCTGGAAGGCGTTCTGGTCAACACTCGGCTGTTTGCGCTGTTCTTGGTCGTGATCGCGGCGTTCGATGCCGGGGCCCAGCTTTACCGCCATCGGCCAGACAGCCCGGTCGTGCATCTAAAGGCCCGCTATTTTTCCTCCAAAGCGCGCAGCATCATGGCTTCAGGAGCGCCAATGCTGGCCGTGGCGATTGTCCTGCTGCCGTTCTTTTCGAAGATGAAAGCGGCGATCCCGCTGTTCAATGAATACAGCTGGGACAACACCTTTGTGCACTGGGACCGTGCGATTTTCTTCGGTTATGACGCATGGGAAGTGCTGCAACCGGTTATCGGCTATCCGGTTATCACGGCCTTTCTGGCGCTACTCTATCAGCTCTGGTTCTTACTGCTTTATCCCGGCGTGATGTTCTTTGCCTTCGCAGGAATTAATCACGATGTCCGCCGCCAGTTTTTCCTGACTTATGTGCTCAGCTGGACCTTGATCGGCGGGTTGATGGCGACCTTGCTCGCCTCGGTCGGGCCGTGTTTTGTCGGACCGATGCTGGGCGATCCGCGGTTTGATGATCAGATGGCGTATCTCAACGCGGCGAACACTCAGGTGCCTGTGGTGACGTTGCAGGTGCAGGAAATGCTGCTTGAATGGTTTGCCGAGGCTGAAAATGGTTTGGGGAGCGGCATCACGGCGATGCCCAGCATGCATTGCGCAATCGCTTTCCTCTACTGGATCGCGATGCGCCGCATTTCGAGCCGCGCGGGCGTGTTCTTCGCAGTGTTCTTCTTCATCACCTGGATCAGCAGCGTGCACCTCGCCTATCACTACGCCGTCGATGGACTGGTTTCGTTGATAGCGGTCGCTGGGATCTGGACGGCCTCCGGCCGGATCATCGCTGGATGGGACGCTGTGACGGGATCAACCGCCGATCAGGCAGCTTTGCGCACAAACACGCAGCCTGCTGAATAACCCGCGCCAAAGCTGCAGATCAGCCCGGTATCGCCTTCAGCCAGATCATCGCTGTTCAGGTGAAACGCGATGATAGAACCCGCGCTGGACGTGTTGCCATAGGTGTCGAGCACGGTTGGGCTCTCATCCTCGTTGGCCTCATGCCCCAGAACCCGCTGCGCGATGAGCCGGTTCATCCCCGCATTCGCCTGATGCAGCCACAGGCGCCGCATTGCGCTGGCGTCAATGCTCAACCGCTCTGCCTCTTCCATGATCATGGTGGAGACCATGGGGACGACTTCCTTGAACACCTTGCGTCCCTCCTGGACAAAAAGCTTGTCCGGATCGCCCGCGCTTTCGGGATGCGCGCGATTGAGGAAGCCAAAATTGTTGCGGATGTTGTTTGAAAAAACCGTCTTCAGCTTTGTGCCCAGAATGTCCCAGTGCTGCTTCGGAGCAATGGCGGCATCTTCAACCAGAACCGCTGTTGCCACATCGCCAAAGATAAAATGGCTATCCCGATCGCGCCAATTGAGGTGGCCCGACGTAATCTCAGGACTGACAACCAGCACTGATTTCGCATTGCCAGCACGGATATAATCGGCGGCGGTCTGGATGCCGAATGTGGCTGAAGAACACGCGACATTCATATCAAATCCGAAGCCATCGATACCAAGCTCCTGCTGGATCTCGATCGCCATGGCGGGATAGGCGCGCTGCATATTTGACGCCGCGCACAAGACGGCATCGACGTCTTCGGCGGATCGCCCTGCCCGCTCCAGCGCCTGACGTGCTGCTATAACGCCGATCTGCGCCATGATAGACAGTTGATCATCGGGCCGCTCCTCGATCCGGGGGCACATTGTGCCCGGGTCCAGAATGGGAGCCTTGCCCATCACATGGCGAGCCTTGATCCCGCTCGCCTTTTCGATGAATTCAACCGATGAATGGGACAGGGCCTCAACCTCCCCGTTTGCAATCGCATCAGCATTTTCGGAATTGTGGCGGTCAACAAAAGCATTGAAGCTGGCAACCAGTTCTTCATTGGAGATCGACTCGTCAGGAGTGAACAGCCCGGTTGAGGAGATTACGGGTCTGCCGGTCAGGGCGCTCTTGTCGTTCTTGAGATCAGTCATGTCCGCAGCCATTAATCCGCTGCTTCTCCCGCTTCAAGAGGACGAGCATGTCACCTGTCCAAAAGCTCAGCTGCCCAGAAGATCACCCCGCCCGCTCTCCAGGTTCCAGTTTCGCGCTTAGCGAAGGGGGGATGCCGTGCCATGAACGATAGGCGCGCGTGAACGCACTTTGATCGCTGTAACCCAGCGCCAGAGCGATTTCAGAGAGGGAGCGCCGGTTCTCACGCAGGTAAAAGTCGGCATTTTGCCGGCGCACATCCTGCAGGATATCCCGGAAAGATGCGCCTTCGGCTTTCAGGCCGCGCATCAGGCTTTGTTCGCTCATGCCCAATTGCTGTGCGACACTGGTCAAACTCACCGGGCTTTGCCCTAACGAATAGAGCACACATTGATGCACGCGGTTCGCCAGCCGATCGAGATTATCGAGGTTCTCAAGCGCACGATCGAGCCTCGCCTCCAATGTCCTCAACAGTTCAGGATTGGCCTGGGGAAGCGCAAAGTCCGCCATGGCAGCCTTGAATTCGAGGCAATCGAACGGCTGGCCATACCGTATCTCACACCCGAAATACTCCGCGCACGGATCGACCTCAGCGGGCTTTGCATGGCGAAAATACACCACCTGCGTATCATCGTTGTAGTGCCACAAAAGCCATCGCCCAATCGAGACATAGCCCGCATAAACCGCCTCGGTAATCGGGCGCAATCGCTCCGCGTCGCTCGTGAAAGGGGTCCATATTATCCGCGCGGAACGGCGATCAACATCCAGCCGCGTCGTCCCGAATTGCTGCGTAAGCCTCTGATATCTTGCATTGACTGCGAGAGCGTGGCGCAATGAACTGGCCGAAATAAAGGCCTGACCGACATCGAGAAATGTGGACGGGCGAAACCGTGTTCCGGCGGAAAGACCAATCGAGCAGTTTCCGGTCTTTGCCTGCGCGTAATCGATCATATCAAGCACACGATCGCACTCGAACCGTTCCAGCACGTTCTCGAAATACGGCTCAAGCGCACCCACGACATCGGCAAGCTCCTCCGCAGGCACGCCAAGCTCCACGCAAGTCGTAAAGAAGCTTTCCGTGTAATGCGATGATGCGGTGTACGTGCTGCCCGGCATAGCCTCCCCAACCCATCCTGGACCAATGTTCGTTCTGAACCGATGCGCTCTTGCTAACGGGGCCCGTTCGAAGTGCAACCGGGATAAAGGCGACTGTCCTGCGACCGATCATGTCATGCATTGGGAGAGCAGTGGTGCAGGGCTTGAATCGAACTGGGAAAATAACGCTTTGATATCAATCCTGTTCTTGGAATGAGCGGGAGGCCTCCCCCACACTCTCCCCCACATTTTCGTTCATTTAACGGTGGTTCGGTTCAGCGTTTTGCCGAAAAAGCTGAATGAATGGGCAGTTCGCGGAGCTTCCAATCGCAACATACTGGCACGTTCTGACAATGTCTATTTGCGAGTTAGCGACTAGGTCGAAACCGCCCATCACGCATGGTCGCGACTATAGACAAACTCGAGCCAGTGGTCGTTCATCCAGTCCTTGTAACCGAGCAACTCGCCTTGGCGCCGTTCGAGTTCGGGCGTCCAAGCCTCATCGCTGTCCATTAGATCGATCATCGCCTGCATCCTCCACTCTTCGCCAGGGAGAGCAAACAATATCCGATGGCTGGTGTAGGTCCGCCTCCCCTCGACCTCCACGAAATGATCTCTACGTAGAATCCTACCTTCCTCAACATGGCGGTCGAAGAGCCTGAGGTAACGCGACACAGATTGGGGAAAGCAGTCTTTTCCATCGACGAACGACGCCAAAGGCTTTTGGCCAGCCAGCATCAGGCCGAGTTCGCGGTTCGTATGAACCTGATAGGGTAAAGATCGGAGCAGGTCGGACAGCATGCCCGACGTATAGCAGCTGGCCCGACGTTATTGTCCTGAAATCCGTGACCGCCTCACAAGCTCATTCAAGCTCGCGGTGGTGATGCGTGTTGCCTTACCAATTTTCACGGTCTCGAGTTCGCCACTCGAGATCAGTTCGTAGAGCTTTGTTCGGCCGATACCGATCATGCGGGCAGCGTCATTTACCCTGACACAGATCGGCTCGACAGGTTGATGGCCACTCATTCCGCCGGTTCCTCTTCACGATAATGCGCGGGATCGGCAATCCAGCGATTGATAGCTGACTCATGCCAGCCAGCGCCATGCACGCTGATCTTCACCTGCGAGGGGAAAGTGCCTTCAGCGATCTTTCGGTAGATAGTGGAGCGGGAAAGACCTGTGCGGTCGAGTACGGTCTTCAAGCGAATGATGCGTTCTTTATTGGACATTGGGCGTTCTCACTTTGACATTGGCATCCCCTCCACGGAACATAATGAGAACTTTTGACGTAAGGCAAGGGTCAGTCCGAGTTGAAATTCGGACAAATATTCAACGACTTTGGGCATTTGAAACGCCTATGGACGGTCCGAGACCTTTACGGACAAACCGCTTCGCCGCCCTCCGTTTTGGAAAATTTTTTCGTCCAGCCGATTTTGCGAAAGCCTTGCGCGGATTTGAGACGGCAACGGAGGATTTCCGCGCCAGCGTTGCTCGATTTTGCGCACGACTCGAAACGCCGCTGGTTTACAAAGTCGCCCAAACACCAAGTTAGGCTTGGTCATCGCGGCAATTCGTAAACCTGTCCGGCAACCCAGTTCATAGGTGCAGTTGGAGACCAGCCACTACCCGCCCTTCCTCCGCTTGAACTTCGGACCAGTGTACGTGCGCACAGGGTTTCCGCGCTCCAGTTGCTGGTGAACAGACCACTGCTCGTGTCGCACATCGTCACTTGCGCCTGAACGACGATCTTCCAACAGCATGGCCAATTTCAGTTTTGCCAATTTGCGGTTTGCGTGCTGTGATCGCTGCTCCTGCGCGGTTGCAACCAAGCCAGTTGGCCGGTGTGTCGCGCGTACAGCGCTGTCAGTCTTGTTGACGTGCTGTCCTCCAGGACCGCTTGCTCGCATCGCCTGAAAGTCAATGTCGCTATCGCGCAAGTCTGGCACGTCATCTGGTGTAGGCGCGAGCGAAACGCCGACAAACCAGTTACGGCGCTTGTGCCTGGGGCGAAAAGGACTTTCGCCAATCCAAAGGATCGTTCCCGTCCGCTCCCTCACAAAGGCGAGCGCCCCATCACCTGAAACACGCATCAGGAGCGAAGCTGGAAGCTCATCTTGAGCATCAAGCACCTCACATGTCACGCCGATCCTTGCAGCTTCGTCGGCATAAGCCTCGGCTAGGCGAGCAACCACCCAACGGCATTCAGCAGGCCCCTTACCGGAGGTAAGATGCAATATCGCTTCGGTCATGACGCCCTCGTCTTGTAGCTGAGCAGGGGGCGAAGGCAGGCAATCACCCGGACCAGGCCAGCGGCCTCCAGATCGGCAATGACACCGGCAATATCCTTGTAGGCTTCCGGAGCTTCTTCAAAGATCAGGCGGCGGTCCTCGCAAATCACATGGCTGGACAATTTCGTGCGCTGCAAGTCAGCGATGCGATATCGGCGAGAGAGGCGCGCATGGGCATCCTTACGGCTCCATTTGCGGCCCGCCCCATGCGCAAGCGAACATAAGGCATCATCGGCGCGGTCGGGCACGGGCTCAACCAGATAGCTGAAATCTCCCCTTGACCCTGGTATCACGACCAGGCCGCAATCCGCCGGTGCAGCCCCCTTGCGATGCAACCAACCTTCGCGATGCCGTGTGACGCTATTATGCACGATGTCGAGCAGGCAATTGCCAGACATGCCGAGGGCATCAAGGAACCGGCTAGCGATAACCTTCCGGTTTACGACCGCCCATGCCACGGCCTGATTGTGCCGCTGCAAATAGGCGTCAGCGTCCGGAGTGCCATCATGGAGACCCAGGGTTCCATGCCTGGCAATTTGCTCTTGCAAGATAGCCTGTCCCAGCCCACGCGAACCGCTGTGAACCATCATCAGGCCGCGGTCATCCTTTAGGCCAAGCTCGGCAAATCGATCGGGCGCGACGACCTCCTCGATGCGCTGGAACTCAACAAAGTGGTTTCCGCCACCAATGGTGCCGAGAGCTGGGCTGGCAAGTTCAGGCGGCAATCCCGCTTCGGCCAGTGCATGTTCTGCCGGTCCATCCCAAGGCTCATCAAGACCGTGCAGCTTACGTTCGACCTTGCCGACCCGGAACTTTCGCACAGCCAGGCTAGTCTCCCAGAGAGCCATCCCGCAGCCGATATCGCTCCCGACAAGATGCGGCCAGATGCGCTTCTGAGACCAGAAAGCAGCGCCCACGGCGATCCCGTTGCCCGCGTGGAGATCGGGCAAGCCGACAACACGATCCATCCCTTCAAGACGGGAAGTAGCTTCGAGTTGATCAAGTGCCAAAGGATCAAAGCGGGCGGGATCGCGCGCGATCAGCGTAAGCGAATTTTGCTCGTTCATGCTCGCCCTCCCGCTGACTTGCGATTTGCCGCCGGCAGTCGCTTGGCTAGCAAAGCATAGTCCTTGAGAATGCCATCATCCGGATCGACGAAGAATTCGCGGCGCCTGAACCACATGCCGTGGGCGCCGAGAACCTCTCCTTCGAACATCCACTCGCCGTGCCGTCCGATCGAGATCCGGGTGAGAACGAAATCTTCAAGGTGCTCGCGAACGTGCATCTTGACCGTGCTCCCCGTATCGAGGCGCTCGCAAATCTCGCTGAAAACGCTGTCCCACGATTGCCCCCTCCGACTGCGCAGGAAGCGAACCAATGGAGCAAGGTTCTCATTGAGTGATTTTGTGTAGGGCGCGTTTTCGAAGGCGTGGCGCTTGTGCCCGATGTGCTTCAGCGTGCGATCTTTGGTCCTCTTTAGTTTTGGCGACGACGCATGGCTCGCGCCCCAGCGCGGTCGCTCGACGATGACCTTGAACATGTCAGAACGCATGGCGGCCCTCCATAGCAATGGAGGTCACCTTGCACTGCGCATGCAAAAGACCCGAAATGGTGAAATGCGCAGCGTTCAATCCGCTGCGAACGAAGATCAGGCGTGCTTGTCCGCCCGACAGGAAATTGCCCATGCAATATGTTCCTGAATATTATGGATCGGGAAATCGGTTGTGAGACGAACGATCACTGCTCGCATGATTTGCTCCTTTCCATTTTCAGAAACACGCCGGGATTGGCTGGGGGCGGCTGTTAGTAGCATTTGGCGATTGAATCAATGGCTTTGCAGCTATGCGAACTTTCAGAAGCACAGCCGCGTACCAATGTTTGGGCAGAAATTGGGCCGGTTGAGGCAGGTCCGGTTTCGGGTGCAGAAATGAAGAAAAAGGGAAATTCAGCGGTACCGGACACTGGGCCGGTTGCGCCAACATAACCACCATTTGATGACGATGATGACGTTCTGGAAGGTCGCCGTTCGCTCAAAAGGGATAAGGGCGCGTCAGCCGCTAATATTAGCGCTAAATATCGCTGCGATCAGGATTCGCCAAAGACTTCGCGAAGTAGGTCAGGGCTTGCTCTGCGCGCGAACGCTCCGCAGTTACCAGCAAACGGGCAGTCCGGGTTCTCCGGTTCAGTGAACCATTGAGCAGAAAGGCAAGTCCCGTTGTCGAAATCAATTGGCTGTGCGACATCGAGCATTCGCATCAATATGCGCCCCTCTACCATACCGCAGACTTGGTGGACAGTTCCTGCTTTTATGTTGCTATTCAGCTCGTTGAAGACAACGCCGATGAATTGGTTGACTGCATCGACGTTAGTTCGAACCCATCCGAAAATGTCTTCAATAGGTTTGAGCCGCTCACCCTCCCAAAGGCTCGAATGAAAATACCTGATCTTTTCCGATTCCGGATCCTTGGAGCAACTCCCGACGTCGCGGTGCGTGAGTTCGTCTCGAATGCGACGGAGTTCCTCATACCAAGTCACAGCGCGAATTACATTCTTCAGCCTCTCAGGAAACGATCCGGTGATCTTATCTGCTTCGGCAAAAAGTCGCCGGGTCGAGTCTTTGTATCTCGAAGAAGTGGGGCCGTAGATGAGATGGAGCACTTTCGCCGTGCAATCCACAACAGAATACAATTCGGTGATTACTCCCTCCAAGACGGCGGCAAGCTTCCTCGCATTCTGCGCAGGCGTGAAACCGCGGACCTCCAATTCGGTTTCATCGACTTCGAGGGAGGGGATGAGCGATTCAGCAATTTGAAGGAGCGTGAGCGCCTTGTGAAAATGGTTTTCCACGCCAGCGACAACGCGCTTCTGGAAGCCTTCAAATTTGTATGTCGTAGGCCAGAGAACTCGAAAGCGGTCCACTTCACCCCACCGTTCTGGGGCAAACATTCGCACGGCTTCAGGCACCTTCGGCATCAGATAGCCATATCTGCATTCGCTGGTCGAGGTCCACCTGCTCTTATCGCGCATGACTGCAAATGAAGAGGAAGTAGCAGCTGAAATTACGGTTCCTCCGTTAGTCGAACCTAGCGCCCGAATGCGGTCGTTGATTCATGATCGCCAATACGATTGCAATTGGGCCGTTTTCGGACCGCCAACTGTTGTGTGGCAAGGGGTGGAATGCAGGTCTTGTTTCATGTCCTTGCAAGACCCACCGTGACGACGGTCATTGCTACATGCGGTTAATAATAGCGGTCATAGTCGCCGCCGAAGTCACCCACGACGGCCAGTTCGACCAACACGGTGATGGTTAGTCTAAGCAAGCGGCGCATCCGGGCCGGATCGTCCCATTGATTATGGCCGTGCTTGCCGCCATGGAAAAGATTGTTCCGCACTGTCTTCGCGTAGGCCACGACCTTGTCGAGGTCGGCGGTATTCTGAGAAAAGGAGAGTTCCTCGAAGGTATATTCCGGGTCGCCGACGATTTGGCGCTGGGGCTTTTCTGCAAGGAGCGCCTCTGCGGCAGACGATGCGACGTAGCCCGCGCGATGCGCTTTCACGAACTTGTCCCAACTGGGATCGGCACGCGTGCCGATGACCTCGCTTTTCAGGAAGCGCTTTTCCTTCAGCGCGAATTCGAAGCGGGAGAACCAGTAAAAGAAATCAAAGGCTAGATTGCGCATATCCTGATCGACTTCATCGTGACGCATTGCAATTTTCGCTCCAAATGGTTGATTCGGTTCAACCAGAATCGTGGGCAGACCGATGGGTTTCGACATGGATCAGATAATCGAAGGTGACCCGCAACCGGAGACGGAATGCGACTATTGACAGATCGCGCTATCCGCTAACCGATCGTGAATGTCTCAACAAAACCGGCACCTCTAGATTGGTCATAGATACGTAGCGGTAGATCAGCTTTCGGCATCCAGACACGTCCGGTCTCGACAGCGAGTGATACGGGCATGGCTGGAAAGAGGTCGATTACCTTGTCTTGGCCGTGCCGGGCTTTGATATCGTCGTAGAGCTTTCTTAACGTGCGACGGAAAGCTGCCAGATCCTCTGGTTGTCTCACGACATCGTTGCCTGGTTCCGCAATAGACAAGGACCAGATCATCGCGTCCTTTCCTAAGACATCTTTGATACGATCGTCCGTGACGGTCGCGCTTACCGCCAGCTTGAGGGCAATGCGTCCGCCGGTATCACCGGTTGGCTCGCCACGAATGAACTCAAGGGGGGGCTTGTCACGCTGCCATCGCCAAGTCGAAGGTTCACGGTGCAACTGGTGGACCGTCGTAGGTACGATGTCGTACAGCAGCCTTCCTAGTTCGATGAGCAGGGGCTGCGGGGCGAGCGCGAAGACGCTCAGGTGCCGTATTTCCTGTCGTTCAATCCGGCCACGTACCTTCTCTGAGAACAGCCGGTCGAGATTGCTGCGCTGAAGCGTCCAGAATTCCGGTTCGTGATCGCGGTATGCCTGGTTGAGCATTTCGAGATCGATTGTCTGGCGCGAAGCCGGATGCCGTTCGGGCAACATGGCAGCGAATATCGCCTTAGTAGAAACCAGCGCTTCGCTGTTGGCGATCGTCGCGCCAAAACGGATCACATGCGAAGCTCGTTCTTCATCGATATCAGTGTTTGTCTCGACGCGATCCTCATGCGCCTTCTTCATAGACAAAAGGAGTGCCTCGGGATGCTCCTCTTCCGCATCGACGTCGATAAGCTTGTGATGTCGGGCGCACATCAACATCAGGTTTGACAGTTCCTTGGCGAGAAGTGGCGATCTGACCGGATCGCCTCGCGGCCCGCCTGGCACATCGGCGACAATATGGGCGATGAAACCGTATAGCCCATCTTCCTTGCCCGCGATGAGATCACCTACCAAATCATCGTTGCACCCGCGATACGCGCATCTCCCGGCTGCGCGTGCCCAGATCGCGGACCGGACATTTATTGGAATGCTGGACTTCGACACCTCTGCCCTTCTCCTACGCTTACTTACCCGTATGAACCTCGACGGTTTGAGGCTGTCCTCTACGATCGAATAGTGTTGCGCTCATCATCAGATCCAACCACCGTTTTCGGACAACTAACAGCACCGCGAATTCGATATCGCGCTCGCCATGGACCAGGCTTTCCATCGAAGCCATGTCTTCACAGCTTGGGATAGGCAGATGATTGGGATGCGAGTGCCATTCCCCAAGATAATTGAAGCGTGAATAATCGCACCCTGTGCGCTCGAAAAAGTGCGCAAGCGCATTCTGGTGATCATCTACCGAGCGTACAAAATGTGCCGCGCTGCCTCGCTGACTATCGACGGTGAAGTCGACAAGTCGAAAATCTCCCGGTGCGAGTTGTTCTGCCATTAGTATGCCTCCAATCTCTAACCGTCCTGCTCGGGTTACTTCACGTCTCAACCGGCGACGGAGAGGCTTTGGAAACTCGATCCGCATTACTTTGTATCGGAATCGGTCAGGTCGGGAAAAAAGTCGCGGACAAATGCGTCAAGCTCCTCCGCGATGTTCTCGTCGTTTTCGGGACCCCAGGTGCCATCAGGCAGCAGTGCGACAGGCCAGGTGTCAAATGGCTCTCCGAAAATCCACGCAGATTGTAAGCCGATCGCATAGGCCGAAGCGGGAAATTGCGTCTCGGTCCGCACAAGTGTGTCGATGACGAACCTCGCCATATGGCTTGCGATGACTGTCACTTCTGCATCGCCGGCAATTTGCGGCGGAGCCCCGTCAGTGAGGTCCAAATCGTACTGGATGGCACTTCCTTCGGGCGGTTCCACTCCGCGATCCATACACCACTGCTGGATCTGCCTGCGCGCGGCGTGCGGAACTGGATCGTGGTCGGGACGAAGACGAACGACGAGACCGCCAATCCCTCCCGCGAATACCTCTCCCCACACGAACGTCTTCTTTTCATTTCGCGCCACCGATGCGCACAGATTGAAGACCTGCGGATCGGCTGTCGCATCGACAATGACATCGCAGCCGCCTATCGCGACGAGCGCCGAATCAGTAAATGCCGAGCTCTCCTGCATGCCGAGGCCAACTCGGAAGGACCGCACTCTCGCCGACGGGTTGAGGTCCGTTAACCGGGCTTTCACGGCGTCGGGCTTGTTCAGCCCGACCGAATTCCAATCGAGCTCGTTGCGGACGATGTTGCCGGCGAAGAAAACATCGCCATCGACGAGCACAAAATTGCCAACCCCAGATCGGGCTAGAGAGGCCGCGATTTTCGCACCAACCGACCCACAACCGACGATTGCAACTGATATTGCGGACAGACGCTTATATGGTTCTGGTAGCCTTTGGGCGTTTGCCGGAGCACATACTGTTCGGTAGTCGTGGACGGAGCGGCGTCCGGTGCCAGACGCAAGCGACATCATCTTCACTGTGCCCAGGCATTCGACGATTAGGACAAGTTCGTCGGTTGAACCAGCCAATCGTTCGCATAGATCCGGGCGATCGGCAACCTCGACGACCGCCTCCACGAAATCGTAGTCAGCCTTCACCTTTCCGGCCAATGCTTCTCCGAGGCGAACGAATATTCCCTTGCGGACCCGGAATTTGGGGATCAGCCCTTCCGCGTTCCAATATTCTCCATCGCTGCCGATTTGCCAGAGATGTGCCAGCCACCTTCCAGCGCTGAATTGCTCCACGATCTGTGCGTCAATAATCTTCAGCAAAGAGACGTTTGCCAAAGCTGCAAGAGCGTCTTCGGGCAGGACGAAACGAAGATTTGAATTCCGTGCGTCTTGTCCGACGGTCGTCCTGTGAGCATCGGCGACAACAGCAACTTCGTCGGACGCTGGCGCCTCGCCTGTCAGCAACCGGTGCGCACTCTCGATCATCATTGCGCCAGTCCACGACGGATCCCAGTTGTCGGGCCGAAATTCCAGGCAAAGCTCTCCTCCCACGCCATACTGATGGCCTGACAACCGCACCTCCTCGCGCGGTGTGACCTGAGGCGGCATGTCTGGAAAGAAGCTCGGGTAGGTCATTGTCAGTGGAACCGCATCACCGTTCCGATCAATCTCGAAATCGGCACAAAGCTTTGCGTCGTTCGTCAGCCGCCATGCAATGTTGGAAAGCCAGACGGACCGATCCTCAAGTTCGGCGATTGCCTGTCGCTCTTTTCGCGCCCTGTTGGGCTGCGAAGTCCACCAGATCATGCAAAGCCCTTGGGCTTGCTAGGCACACGGGGACCGGCCCCGAAGGACGGGGCCGCTGCTCCCGATGCCGCGACTGCGCCGCGCAACAATGTTCCGGATCCGCCCAAGGCGCGGTCCTTGGCACGTTTAGCAAGCTCGACTCCGACATGCGGCGAAAGCGCTTCGGAGATGATCTGCGGATCGTTGAGGCCGGCCACTTTGGCAAAATCATCACGCGCTTGGCGCAGCCATGCGTAAAATGACCGCTCGCGCTCGGGAAACTCGGTCCACTTGTCTGCGAAGTTTTCCATTGGGTCGCTCGGATTGCGGATTATCGCAGTGTTGTGCTGATCGCGCTCGATATACCGATCCATACCAGAGAGAATGGCGAGGAGGGCGTCCGCAATATCCTCTTCGCCCGAATAGGCGTGAGCGGCGAGGGTCGTAATGATAATCGAGATGGGAGAGCAGTTGATCTCGTCATTCTCGAACATCATGTCCCGGTGCCGCTTGAGGATCATGATTGAGGCCTGAAGCGGCGTCTGGACCCGGTAATCGGGAATGTCTTCAACGCTGGCGCTGATCGATTTGGCGAGCTTCTCCTTGCGCTCATTCAGCACGACGATCATGCGCGACTTAAACCACTCTAGATAGCCCTTCGGATTTGAACGTGGCCAATCGTCAGTAATCAGCCGATAGTCGGACCGTTCATTGTCGGTGATCGCGATTGCCGTGCCGGCCCAGTGCGCATTTAGGCTCCTGGCTTCCAACATCTTTCGGACTTCAGTGCCGTTGGGAAGTGACGGAACAACGTCCATGTGGAACTGCGCGCCATCGGCGTAGTTAAGTGTCCAGCATCGCCGGCCCTCATGCAAGGGTTTCACCATGTTCTTCGATTTTCGGTAGGCTTCGATCTCGCGGCCAAGGAATATCTTGAGACGTTCCTGGCTGAGGCTCGCTTTACTGAGGCGCTTCAGTTCGCACACTGCGTCGATATCGTATTCTTCGTCGAGATTGAGCGGCTTTATCACTGTCCCGAGGCCGAACGACCCTTGGACATATACCGCAGGATCGTACTTCGCGATCGCGGAATCGGACCGGTTGAGCCATCGGCCCAGCGACTGATAGCTGTCATTTGCCTGTTCATAGCGCGTGTCGCTGATGCTCAATTCTTCGACAAGCGCATCGATGAACCGGCGGGACGATGTACTGGCAGCCATTCCTGAACGAGCCTCTCGCATAAAATGAAGTTTCTCTTTTTGTTCCTAGGATAGAACTGTGCTTCGGGCAAGCATGCCAGCGTCGAACTTTCACACATAAATCAGTGGCTCAGCCGGCTCTATTAAGTAGAGTATTTCAGCTTCCTTCTGTTTGAGAACCAGTCCACACACCGCATCTCTTTCGAGGGCAGCTTTCGGGAGAGCGGCGAGGAAGAATAAATGGCCGAGATTGGGGCGCTTAGTTGCCATCAGCCATCAGACAAAAAGCCATGAGAATTCTCCATGACACTCGTCTATCTCAGCCCTGCTGCTCAGCCTCAAACGCCCGCTTTCCCTTGCGTCGGAACAGCACCAGCGCCTGCGCACCATCTGGACCGCGCAGCTTGGCGGCGACGGTGAGGAACGCGCCGTAAAGCGCGGCGCGATCATCATCGGTCAGCTCGACCAGATCGGCCTTGGCGACTAGGCCGCCCAGTTCGATCAGTTGCCGGGTTCGTTCGCGTCGTTTTACCTGCCATTCGCGCATGTCGGTTCGTGCCTTGGCTGCCTCAAGCCGATGCCGCGCCGCCATCGAGCGGAAGAGTGCCTTCCGGCTGCTGGTGAGGTCCGTTCGCAGTGTCGCTTGGTTTGCCCTGAAAGAAAGCCGCGCCGCGCTTGCGCCAGCCCTCCCCGATTGCCTTGTCGGTGTTGGCGGCCGCATCGAGTAGTGCGCCTGCAAGGGTCTCGGCATCGAGCGCGTCGGCTCCGGTTGCCGTGACCAGTGCGCCGAGGTCGCGCACGCGGCGTTCCTTTAGTTGCTTCGCCTTGTCGGCAAGGGCCTTCAGTTCCGAATCAAAATCGCGGGGTTTGCGCAAGGTAGGTCTCCATCGTTTGTGTGATGAAGCCATGATAATCGTGCTTGTAATCCAATGCAGTAAGGTCGCCGGGACAGTGTGAAACCGCCTAGTCCCGATCAGGATTTTATCATGAGAGGGCGCGCTTATACGTCGTGCCGACTTGGCCCTTGGAGTGTAACTGGATTGCCGTCATGGCAATCTTTCACTTCAGCGCAAAGGTCATCGGAAGGTCGAGCGGACGCAGTGCCGTTGCGGCTGCGGCATATCGTGCGGGCGAGCGATTGCACGACGAGCGCATCGACAGAGCCCATGATTTCACCAACAAGGCAGGTGTTCTCCATTCCGAAGTGATGCTGCCGAAAGGCGCGCCGGAAGCCTTCGCTGACAGGACCACTTTGTGGAACGCGGTCGAGGCCGCCGAGAAGCGCAAGGATGCCCAGCTTGCCCGCGAGATCGAGTTCGCTTTGCCGTGCGAGCTATCGAAGAAGGACAACATCAAGCTGGCGCGCGAGTTCGTGAAAGCCGAGTTCGTCGAGAAGGGCATGATCGCCGATCTCAATGTTCATTGGGATATTGGCGAGGACGGCAAGGCGAAGCCGCACTCCCATGTCATGCTCACGATGCGGGAGGTCACAAAGGACGGCTTTGGCGTAAAGGTGCGCGACTGGAACAAGACTGCGCTGATCGAGCAATGGCGCGAGCGCTGGGCCGATCACGTCAACCGCGCGCTGGCGGAACGCGACATCGATGCGCGGATCGATCATCGCAGCCTGGAAGCGCAGGGCATTGCGCTCGAACCGCAGGACAAGATCGGCCCCGCTGCATCGCGCCTTGGCGGGCGCGGACTTGAGGCGGAGCGGATCGAGGAACACCGCGCGATTGCCCAGCGCAATGGCGAGCGGATCATTGCAAATCCAGCGTTGGCGCTGGACGCGATCACGCACCAGCAAGCCACCTTCACCAAACGCGACCTTGCCGCATTTGTTCACCGGCACAGCGACGGCAAGGAGCAGTTCGATGCCGCCTACAACGCTGTGCGCGGCTCCGCTGATCTCATCGCGCTGGGCAAGGATGGACGCGGGCAGGATCGGTTCACGTCGCGCGCGATGATCGAGACCGAACAGCGCCTGCATCGCGCCGCCGATACTATGGCGCAGCGCACGGAACACAGCGTCAATGATGGCCAGCGGAACACCGCTTTCGCTAGCGCAGCGAAGCGCGGCCTGGTCCTTTCCGGCGAGCAGAAATCTGCCTTCGAGCATGTAACCAACAACAAGGGTCTTGCCGTGGTCATTGGTTATGCCGGGACCGGCAAGAGCGCGATGCTGGGCGTTGCGCGCGAGGCATGGGAAAGCGCGGGCTACACTGCGCGCGGCGCGGCCCTGTCCGGCATCGCCGCCGAGGGACTGGAGAATGGCTCCGGCATCACATCTCGCACCATCGCCAGCCTTGAGCACCAATGGGGCAAGGGACGCGAGCAGCTGACTGCCAAGGATGTACTCGTCATCGATGAGGCAGGCATGGTCGGCACGCGCCAGATGGAGCGCGTGCTGTCCCATGCTGCCCAGTCCGGAGCGAAGGTGGTTCTGGTCGGCGACCAGCAGCAGTTGCAGGCCATCGAGGCGGGCGCGGCCTTCCGTTCGATCTACGAACGCCACGGCGGCGTCGAGATCAGCGAGGTCCGCCGCCAGCTATCACCATGGCAGCAGGATGCGACCAGGCAGCTCGCCACGGGCCGAACGGGCGAAGCACTCCGCACCTACGAAGAGCGCGGCATGGTCCATGCCGCCGACACACGCGAGGATGCACGCACCGCCCTGATCGAACGCTGGGATCAGCAACGGCGGGACAGCCCCGGCGGCAGCCGGATCATCCTGACGCACACCAATGACGAGGTGCGCGAACTGAACCAGATGGCGCGCGGGAAGATGCGCGCGGCTGGCGCGTTGGGAGCAGACGCCACGATCAGGGCAGCACGCGGCGAGCGGCAGTTTGCGTCGGGTGACCGCATCATTTTCCTGCGCAACGAACGCGGGCTTGGGGTGAAGAACGGGACGCTGGGGACGGTTGCATCAGCTAGCGCGCAAAGCATGGCCGTACGCACCGACAATGGGCGCGAGGTTGCCTTTGATACCAAGGACTACGCCCATATCGATCATGGCTACGCCGCCACGATCCACAAGGCGCAGGGCATGACGGTGGACCGCACGCATGTGCTCGCCACGCCCGGCATGGACAGCCATTCGGCCTATGTCGCCATGTCGCGTCATCGCGATGGGTTGGCGCTGCATTATGGCCGCGATGACTTTGCCGACCAGTCCAAGCTTGGCCGCACGCTTAGCCGCGAGCGCGGGAAGGATATGGCGGGGGACTACAAGCCCGAGCAGGCTTTCGCCCAACTGCGCGGGATCAGCTTCCGCGAGCGGATCGTGGAGATGGTTCGGCACGTCGAGCGTGGCCTGGAAAAGTGGGCACCGGTTTTCCAGCAAGCCACGCGACCGATAAAGACTCCGGAGAAGGCCAAATCGATCTTCGGAAACTTCCGTCCGCAGGCCCGCCAGCTTGAGCCAATCCCGGCGCAGGCGAATATGCAAAGTGATCAGCGCCGCGCAGTCGAACGCTTTGCCCGCGCGCTTGGCGATATCGGAACGATGCAGGCCCAGGACTTGCCCGTCCTGCCACACCAGAAGGATGCGCTGGAGAAGGCAGGAAAGGCTCTCGAAGCGATCCGGCCTCTTGCCGCCACCGACCTCGCCAAGGCGCTGGAGCGGCGTCCTGAGCTGATTGCAGAGGTCGCTAGCGGACGCAGCCAAGAGGCCATGCGCGCCATGAGCCAAGAGGCCGCCGTGCGCACCGATCCGGCGCTACGATCCGAGCGCTTTGTCAGCGACTGGCAGAGACTGAGCACGGCGCGCCAGCAGCTTGAACAGCAGGGCGACCGTGCGGGCGCCGCCCAGGTGTCCGCGAAGCAGAACGAGCTGGCGAAGGGGCTGGAGCGCGATCCGCAGGTTGAAGGCCTGCTGCGCGGAAAAACCCGCGAACTAGGCATCGATCCAAAGCCCGAACGCAGCATCGCCAACGAACTCACCGCAACCCTCTCCCGCGAGCGCACCCGCGCATTCGACATGGGCATTTAGGAGAAACGACATGGAAGACGACCACATCGAAGAAGTGCAACTGGACCTCGAAGTCGAGGAACCACCTGCCCCGCAACCGGAGGCCGTGACGGAAACCGATCCGGCAGCTGAAGCCTTCGCCCGCCTCGAAGGTGAAATGGCAATGGTGCGCCATACGGTCCAGAACATGGCAAGGGAGCGCGCCGACATCGTAATCCCGGACTACACCGCCACGCTCGGACAGATGGCCGATCAGCTGGCGCAGGTGTCCAAGACGCTGACCGCAATCGGCAACAAGCCTGCCATCGAGCTGACGCCGGAAGACATCGCGGTTCAGATCAAGCGCGCCTCGCTCGATATGCTGCGCGACAGCAGCGACCTGTTCCGGCAAGGGCGCAAAGACCTCGACCTTGCAACCGGTCGGCTCGCCGCAATTGTTGGCCGGGTCCGCACCGAGGCCGAGCAGAAGCGTCAAATCTGGCGCATTGCAGGCATGGGGCTGGCTGCCGGTATCCTGTTCTGGTCAATCCTGCCCGGCACCATCGCCCGCGCCGTGCCCGAAAGCTGGCACTGGCCCGAACGGATGGCTCGCAAGGCGGTAGGTGAGCCGACAATCCTGGATGCGGGTATCAGGTTGATCCGGTCTCAGAACCCAGGAGCATGGGAGAAGTTGGCGGAGGCGCAGAGCACACTTGCCGAAAACCGAGAGGTGTTAGCGCGCTGCCATGAGCAAGCGCAGGAGTCGGAACGGCCCGTGAATTGTACCATCAAGATTTCACGCTAGCACGTCCGCTTCCCCCTTTCCCAATTCAGAACCGGGCATTCCGCAAACGACCCACAGTCAGACATTCGCCTCACGCTCCAACCAAGACATAAGCAGCCTGTCAGCGTTATCGTTCAATACGACAAAAGCTGCCCGTCGGCTAACTGCCCATGGTCTGCTGTATCAGTTGGCGAAGCGACTTCACTAGCAGGATTTGTGGGCTCGGCCTCTCTGCCAGTTGCTGTGTAGTCTTCAGCGAATGGCCTTAGACTGGCCGCCATCGACATTCAGGGACGCACCGGTCACCCATGATGCTCTTGGCGACACAATCCAAACCGCTGCATCAGCAATCTCTTCAGGCTTTCCAAAACGGCCAAAGGCTATGCTCGAACGCGCCATTTCATAAATCGCCGGGTTCTCGAGACTCATGATTTCCCATCCTCCGCCGGGAAACTCCACTGAGCCGGGCAACAGTGCATTCACCCTAATACCGTTCGGCGCTTCGTTGATGGCGAGCTTCTTCGCATAGGCATTGAGCGCAGCTTTTGCCGAGGTGTAGCCGTAATCATCCATTGGGGTCGCCTCGATCCCCGAAATGGACGAGACGAACAGGATAGAACCACCGCCTTGATCTTTCATGGCTGGCAGTGTCTCTTCGACCAGCCTGACAGCCCCCATCAGATCGACCGAAACACTTTGGTCCCAACTGGGGCGGTCCGAACCAACAGCGATTGGCGACGCGTTGCTGATCACAATGTCGATACGCCCGAAGTGAGCTCTGGTTTTGTCAGCCAGTTCTTGGACAGACGCGTCGTCCGCCATGTCGCAAGTCAATGCGAGCACTTCGGCACCTTGGGCTTCGATTGCCGCCGCGGCTTTGTCCAGATCCGCTTTGCCGCGCGATGCGATGCAAACTTTAGCGCCCTCGGCTGCCAAGCCATTAGCAATGGCAAGTCCGATGCCCCGGCTTGCCCCGGTAACCAGCGCTACCTTTCCTTCTAGCTGAAGATCCATAGCCTACCCCATCCTGTTTTTCTGATCTGGCAATCTTTGAAGCAACAAAAAGGGGCAGTCCAGAAGCAAGTCAGAGATGTCTGCTTTCCACCCCAATCCCGGTCGTAGAGATCGGTAAACGACCTTACCGAAAGCGGTCATCCGAGCTTGTTGTAGGCGCGCGAGTGGCTGGCGATCCTACGTCTTCGTGGAATTCGTCCCAGTACAATAGCTCCCCCACGCATCCATCAGCTTCACCCGCGCACCGGGATTGTCCGGCGTGCCGAGATAGGTCGTGCGGCGATAGGCGGCCTGCACAGCGTCGGGGGTCTTATGCGCCAGTGCGGCCTCAACAACTGCATTGGGGAAGCCTTCGTTCGCGGCCCAGTCGGTAAAGCTGGAGCGGAATCCGTGAACGTGGAAAGGCTCCTGCATGTCGCGCATGACCTTGAGCAGGGTCATGTTGGACATGGCCTTGCCGGTCATGCCGGGGAAAACCACTTCGGCTCCCTCCATCTGCATGGCCTCCGCCTTCACAAGCACCGCCATCGCCGCTTCTGAAAGCGGCACCATGTGCGCCCTGCTGCGCTTCATGTGTTCGGCAGGGATTGTCCAAAGGCACTGGTCCAGATCGAATTCGTCCCATTTCGCAAGCCGCACTTCCTGCGAGCGAACGCCAGTCAGAATGAGCAGGTCGAGCGCGAGACGCGAGTACGACGGCTTGCGACGCAGTGCGGTTAGGAACGGCGGAACGGCCACGTATGGCATAGCCTTACGGTTTGCCGGTTTTTTGATCTGTCGCGGCAGCCCTCGCCCCGCTTTCAGGCTACTGTTGCCCGACGGAGCCTCTGTGGAGCGCCAGCCCCTTGCATGGGAGTAATCAAGCACCGCGCAAATCCGGTTGCGGACCTGGCGAGCTGTTTCGGGAATTTCCTGCCATATCGGCGTCAGGACCGAGATGATATCCGCAGCGGTGATTCCGCCAGTTGTCATGTCGCCAAGCTTCGGGAAGGCGTAGTTCTCCAGACTGGCCAGCCACTGGCGACCATACACATCGCTTTTCCAGCCCGCCTCGTTCTCCGAATGATATTGGGTGGCAGCTTCGCGGAATGTGACCTTGGCAGCTTCTTCGTCCTTCCGCTCAGCCAGCACGTCTCGTTTCTCGACCTTCACTGCCTTGCGGAGTTCGGCAGCCTTCGCGCGCGCCTCGGCCAGCGTCACCAGCTTTGCGCTGCCCAGACCAATATCTTGTCGTTTGCCATCGCGCTGAAGTCGCAAAAGCCAGGAAGCCGCACCAGTTTTTCCAACTTTCAGGAAAAGTCCGTCACCGTCCTGATAGGTGCCCGGATTCGCCAAAGCGGCCTTGACCGCCACCGCCGTAAGTTTGCCCATTCTCGTTCCCCACATTTCTGGAGGCCAATTGAGAGAGCCGCAGTGTGGGGAAGCCCACTTCGTTCCCCACACCTTCCCCACACTCACTGCCGGTTGCAGGCAAATAACAGCGAACAGGAGCGGCCATCGAAAGGCAGAATACCCTTGGTTTTCTGGGATTTCTAGGGCTTTTCGGGGATGTACTGAGAAAGGGCGGTGGTGGACAGGGCTGGATTCGAACCAGCGTACGCTTGCGCGGGCAGATTTACAGTCTGCTGCCTTTAACCACTCGGCCACCTGTCCACACGATGCTCGCGGGTGTAAAATGACCATGCTGGGCACAGCCGGATCACAATGCGGTTTGCCACGAAAGTGCCAATCCCGCTTGCCGAGACGCGCCCTTTGGCGAAGCGCTGCCTGTCTGTCAATGGGCCTGACGGCCAATGGGCTTGCCTGTCAATGGGGCGACTGGCAGGGGAGCGACGTCAACAGCGCCCTGTGACGATCTAACTGGCGCAATCAATCGGGAGCAGAAATGGCAAAGGGCGAAAAGAAGCGGGCTTTGAGGGGGCGCGCTGGCCGCATGAAAGGCGGACGAGGCTCTGGCCGGGCAACCGCTGGCACTGTGCGCCTGTGGGGCCTTCACCCGGTCGAGGCGGCCCTCAAAAACCCCGCACGCCAGCATCGCAAGCTGTGGGCGACGCGCGAAGGGATTGAGCGGCTTGATGGAGAATTGCCGCCCGATTTTCCGGTCGAATATGCAGAAGTGACTGACCTTGCGCGTCTGGTTGCTAAGGATGCCCCGCATCAGGGCCTCGTATTGGAATGCGAAGCGCTTGATGGGCCGTTCCTTGATGAAGTCGCGCTGGGCGAACCTCACCGACCGATCGTGGTGCTGGATCAGGTGACCGATCCGCACAATGTTGGAGCAATCCTGCGCTCAGCCGCCGCATTCGGTGCGGCGGCCATACTCACACAGGATCGCCATGCACCGCCCGAGGGCGGGGTTCTGGCCAAGTCTGCCTCGGGCGCTCTTGAAACGGTGCCATGGGTGAGAGTGGTCAATCTGGCGCGCGCGCTCGATGAACTGGCGCAGGCGGGATATTGGCGCATTGGCCTGGCGGGCGAGGCAGAGGCTACGTTGGCGCAGACGCTTTCTGCGGGACCGATTGCGCTCGTCCTTGGCGCGGAAGGCGAAGGGCTGCGGCATAACATCGCTCAGCACTGCGATACGCTCGCCCGCTTGCCAATTACCTCGGACATCGAAAGCCTCAATGTCTCCAACGCGGCCGCTATCGCCCTGTATGCGACAGCAACGCGTCCTGATTAATGTCCTGCCCGGCGTAACCTGACTTTAATCCGGATTTGCAAGGAAAGTGACCATGACCAAGCCAATTCAGAACCGCCGTTCGCTGCGTCATGTCGCAGCCGCCATGCTCGCAGGCTTTTCGCTGCTTTTGACCGGGTGTTTTATCACGCCGGGCAAGTTCACATCCGAGCTGGTCCTTGGCCCCGATCAGGATTTTACCTTCACATATGAAGGCGAGATATTTTTCCTTGGCCTCTCACGATTGGCCGAGATGGGAGAGACAGCCAAGGAGTTTGAGGCGGAAGACTGCTATGTCGACGGCACTTCGGAAGTGCGCGACTGCACCCGCAACGAAATCGAAGGCCAGCGATCCGCGTGGGAATCCGGCGAAAGCCAAAGGACCGCAGAGGCCAAACAACAGGCCGAGCAGATGTCTGCGATGATGGGCGGGATCGACCCATCCGATCCGGAAGCCGTCGCTAAGTTCACCCGCCTGTTGTTGCGCCAGAAAGGCTGGGAGCGTGTCGTGGACAAGGGCGATGGCGTCTTTGACATCAGCTATCGTCTTGAGGGCAAGCTGACCCATGACTTTATGTTCCCCGTGATCGAAGGGGTTCCCTCGACCAATCCGTTTGTCCAGTTGCTGTTGCGTGACGACGATGTGGTGCGGGTAAATGCGCCGGGCTTCTCTGCGCAGAATGACGAAAATCCGATGGCCGCCATGATGGGCGGAATGGGCGCGCTTGCCGGCCTGGCCGCAATGAGTCCCGAAAATGGGGCATCTGAGAATGGCGACGCAGATAAACCGATGCCCAACTTCCCCATGCTTGAAGGGACGTTCACGATTGTCACCAAAGGCGCGATGAGCATTCGCGCAAATAACACTGATGAAGGCCCGACGCCGACATCCGATGGCCAAATGCTGAGCTGGGAAATTGACCCCGCCACCAAAGCTGCGCCCACTGCCCTGATCGATATGAGCCGCTAAGCTCAGGCGAAAAACTGCGCCCCGCAGGTTTGGTTCGCACGAGGAAACGAAAAAGGCCCCGCCGACCAATAGTCAGCGGGGCCTTTTTCACATCCGCGCCGCAGTCTTCGCGGAGCAGTCCGACTTAGCGTTAGTTGACCGCGTCTTTCAAACCCTTACCTGCTTTGAACTTAGGTTGGTTCGATGCCTTAATCGTCATCGGTTCGCCAGTACGCGGATTGCGCCCCGTCGAAGCCTTGCGCTTTGCAACAGAAAAGGTACCGAACCCGACCAGTCGCACTTCGTCGCCACCGGAAAGAGCCTTAGTAATCGCATCAAATACGCCCTCAACAGCATTTGATGCATCACTTTTCGAAAGCCCACTGGATTCTGCAACCGCACTGATCAGATCATTCTTATTCATTAACTGAACCCCTCTTTACTAGTAATTTGCCCACTCGGTGAATCATCGCTCCCAATGAGGCTGAATTGAGACGTTTTTCGGGGGCGTGTCAAAGGCAAATCAGGGGGAAATGGCAGGAATTGAAGGCAGATGTCCGTTTTTGCGACAAAATGCGACCATAACCTTGCTTCAGCCGGTGCGGATTGGCGATTCCCACTAAAGCGCGCCCATCAATGTGCGGTGGGCGCGTCCGGTTCTCCCGCAGCAGCACCGGCGCCAGCGCCTCCGGGTTGGCTGGCCAGGTCGTCCGCTTCGCTCCATTCGATCGCCGCTGGCATTTCTACAAGAGCGCGTTCGAGGACCTGATCGACATGGGAAACCGGCACGATCTCCAGGCCCTCTTTGATGTTGGCCGGTATCTCGGCAAGATCCTTCACATTCTCTTCCGGGATCAGGACCGTTTTGATACCGCCGCGCAGCGCCGCGAGCAGCTTTTCCTTGAGCCCGCCGATCGGCAGCACACGACCGCGCAAGGTGACCTCGCCCGTCATTGCGACATCGGGGTGCACCGCAACGCCCGACAGGGTTGAAACAATCGATGTGACCATCCCGATCCCGGCGCTGGGCCCGTCTTTGGGGACCGCACCTTCGGGAAGGTGAATGTGCACATTCTTGCGCTGAAACAGGCTCGGCTTGATCCCGTAGGCAGGCGCGCGCGACTTCACAAAACTGAGCGCGGCAGCGACGCTTTCGTTCATGACTTCGCCCAGCTTACCCGTGGTCTTGATCTCGCCCTTGCCCGGCGTGGTCACGCTTTCGATGGTGAGCAATTCGCCGCCAACGCTGGTCCACGCGAGACCTGTAACAGCACCGACCTGAGCCTCATCCTCGCTCATGCCGTGCTTGAATTTGCGCACCCCAGCAAAGTCCCCGAGATTCTCCGGCGTGATCGTTACCGAGGTTGCCTCTTTTTCGAGGATTTTGCGCAGGCTCTTGCGGCACAGTCGTGCAATTTCGCGCTCGAGTGTCCGCACGCCCGCCTCACGGGTGTAATAGCGGATAAGATCGCGAAGGCCCTCTTCAGTCAGCTCAAACTCGCTATCCTTCAGGCCATGGTCGCTCACTTGTTTGGCGATCAGGTGACGCTGTGCAATTTCGACCTTCTCATCCTCGGTATAGCCCTCAAGACGGATGATCTCCATCCGGTCCAGCAGCGGCTGAGGCAGGTCCAGACTGTTCGCGGTGGTGACGAACATGATGTCACTGAGATCAAGGTCCAGCTCCAGATAGTGGTCCTGAAACTTGTTGTTCTGTTCCGGGTCCAGCACTTCAAGCAGGGCCGAGGCGGGATCGCCGCGGAAGTCCTGTCCAAGCTTGTCAATCTCGTCGAGCAGGAACAGCGGATTGCTGGTCCCGGCCTTCTTCAGATTGTTGACGATCTTGCCCGGCATGGAGCCGATATAGGTGCGCCGGTGACCGCGAATTTCGGCCTCGTCACGCACGCCGCCCAGTGACTGGCGCACAAATTCGCGGCCAGTTGCCTTGGCAATGCTCTTGCCCAGCGACGTCTTGCCCACACCGGGCGGGCCAACGAGACACAGGATCGGGCCTTTCAGCTTGTTCGTGCGCGCCTGCACCGCGAGATATTCGATGATCCGGTCCTTTACCTTCTCAAGACCGTAGTGATCGGCATCCAGCACTTCCTGAGCTTTCGCGATGTCTTTCTTGACGCGGCTTTTCTTGCCCCACGGCAGGCCCAGCAACACATCGAGGTAATTGCGAACAACCGTCGCTTCCGCGCTCATCGGTTGCATGCCTTTGAGCTTTTTCAGCTCGGCGGTCGCCTTCTCTTTTGCGTCTTTTGAAAGCTTGGTCTTTTCGATCTTTTCGGTCAGCTCGGCGATTTCATTGATATCTTCGCCTTCACCCCCGCCCAGCTCGCTCTGGATCGCCTTCATCTGTTCGTTGAGGTAATATTCGCGCTGCGTTTTTTCCATCTGGCGCTTCACGCGGCCACGGATCTTGCGCTCCACCTGCAGGACCGACAGCTCGCCTTCCATAAAGGCCATCACCAGTTCAAGGCGCTTCAACGGATTGCCCTCGGTCAACAGCGACTGCTTGTCAGCAACCTTTGCATTCAGCGCAGCGGCGATTGTGTCACCCAGCGCGCCCGCATCATCCACCTCCGACAGGTCGATATTGCTGTCTTCGCCCAGCTTCTTGT
Source organism: Erythrobacter sp. (assembly GCA_049647465.1). Taxonomy (GTDB): domain Bacteria; phylum Pseudomonadota; class Alphaproteobacteria; order Sphingomonadales; family Sphingomonadaceae; genus Erythrobacter. The sequence goes on along the minus strand of JBARXS010000053.1, from coordinate 24,336 downwards.
TCAGCTTGGCATATTCACCGAACTGCTCGGTCACCTGACGCATCAAAGCGGTCACTTCGTTGCCCGCAACCGTTTCCGGCTCCAGCATGTTGACCTCGGCCAGAACGTAATCACCCTCAGCCCGCAAATCGCTCAGCTTGGCGCGGTGCGAGCCCTCGACGAGCACTCGCACGGTGCCGTCGGGCAGTTTCAGCAACTGGAGAACCTGCGCCACAACGCCGGTGTCGTACAGATCGTCACCTTCGGGATCATCGCAGGCCGGATCAAGCTGGGCCAGAAGGAAGATATCCTTGCTCGCCTCCATCGCCGCTTCAAGCGCGGCGACAGATTTGTCGCGCCCAACAAACAGCGGGACGACCATGCCGGGGAATACGACAATGTCGCGAAGGGGGAGGAGGGGGAAGTGCTGTGTCATAATTTAAGTATCCGTAGCCGCCATTTGGGCGCGCGTTAGACAAAGATATGGGTAGGCCTCAGCGCGCTCGCAATGGCGAAGGCACGCGAAGCTGTGGATGCTCGTTATGCGATATTTAAGGAGCGGGAATTAAGACACATTTTGGAGTACCGATAATTATGCGTTTCCTCGCCATTTTAGTTGGCGCAGTTCCAATCCTCGCTATGACCTCTTGTGTCATGGAAATGGCATCGCCCGGCTCAGTGCCCACTCTTGACGTCTTTGTCGCAGGAATGATGCTTATGGTGCTCGGGGGAATGGGCTACGTAATCTGGCGAGCGAAAAATTAGTAGTCGCCGCTGGATTGCGGCCCCTCACGCGGCTGTCACCCCATACCCGGCAGGTTGAACCCCGGTGGTAGGCCCATTGAGCCCTGCATTTCCTTCATTTGCTCTTCCGACACGCGATCTGCCTTGTCGCGCGCATCGTTGAATGCGGCGGTCACGAGGTCTTCGAGCATCTGCTTTTCCGCCAGCGTCATCAGGCTATCGTCAATGTGCACGCCCAGAATACGGCCCTTCGCGGTCGCGCGGACCTTTACCAGACCGCCGCCGGCGGCGCCCTCAACCTCGATATTGTCGAGTTTGACCTGCATGTCGTTCATCTGGTTCTGGATCGTCTCTGCTGCCTGCTGAGCGGCCTGCATCATTTCTTCCATGCTTTTCATGGTGTGGGGGTCCTTTCGTTCAATTCCATCGTCTGCCCGAGCTTCCGCCAGAACGTCCGCCAGAGGCTGAGCGCTGCTCGTCATTCGCTTCATCGCCGGGCGGCGTTTCTATCAGTTCCGCGTCAGGGAATGCCTCAAATGTGGCCTTCACCAGCGGATCTGCAAGAGTGCGTTCGCGAGCGGCTTTGGCCTCGGCCTCGGCCACTTCGCGCAAGGTCGGTTGCGCCTCTCCCGCGCCTTTCTCAACCAGCCACCGTTTGCCGGTGAGCTTGAACAGCGCATCGCGCACTTCGGGGCCGGGATCGTCAGGGAAACTATCAGCCTGCTGATAGACCAGACGTTCGGGCGAAAGCTCAATGACGCGGATACGAGAGCGCATGATTTCCGCGACATGCATCTGGCCGGTGTTGTCGATCTGCGTGACAAGGTCGGACCATTCTATCGCAGCCGCACCGGACGGGGCGCCGGACGGGGCAGCGGGCGCTGCCGCACCCTCGCCTGCCGCGTGACCCACAGATGCGGTTGCAGCAGGAGCGGGTTGGCTGGCGATTTGTTCGATACGCCGCGCCAGCTTGCCCGGGTCGGGCATATCGCTGGCATGCAGCACTCTGAGCAGGGACATCTGGAGCGAGACCAGCGGGTCCGGCGCACCGCGCACCTCCTCATGCCCTTTTAGCAGCAATTGCCACAGGCGGTGAAGCTGTGCCGCGCTCAACCGCTCTGCAAATCCTGCAAGCGCACTGCGCTCTTCTTCGCTCGGCGCATCGGGCTCAGCGCCCGAAACCTGCGCCACAGTAATCTTGTGCACGAGGTCCATCAGCGCGCGCATCAAGGCGAGCGGTTCCACACCCAGCGAATACTGTTCGTCAATTCCGGCCAAGAGCGCCTTGGCATCACCGCTCAGCAAACGCTCAAGGATAGCGCGCTGCGCGCCCTTATCCGCGAGGCCAAGCATGTCGCGCACACGCTGTGCGGTAACACCGCTGCCGCCTTCCAGATCAGCATGGGCAATCGCCTGATCCAGGATGGATAGCCCGTCACGAACAGAACCCTCGGCAGCGGACGCCACAATGCGAAGCGCCTCCTCCTCTGCGTCTACGCCCTCCGCCTCGCAGACTTTAGCAAAGTGACTGGCCAGCAGGCTCGCCGGAATCCGCCGCAGATCAAACCGCTGGGTGCGGCTGAGGACCGTGACTGGCAGCTTTTCAACCTCGGTCGTCGCGAACAGGAACTTCACATGGGCTGGCGGTTCTTCGAGCGTTTTGAGCAAGGCATTGAAGGCGTTGCGGGACAGCATATGAACTTCATCGATGATGTAAATCTTGTACCGCGCCGAAACCGCCGCATAACGCACCGCCTCGATAATCTCGCGCACGTCGTCAACGCCGGTGTTAGACGCGGCATCCATCTCGATCACATCGATATGGCGGCCCTCGGCAATGGCCTTGCACGGCTCGCATTGTCCGCACGGATCAATCGTTGGCCCGCCCGTCCCGTCTGGCCCGATACAATTGAGCGCTTTGGCGATCAGGCGCGCGGTTGAGGTTTTGCCCACCCCGCGCACGCCAGTCATCAAGAACGCATGGGCCAGCCTTTCGCGCTCAATCCCGTTGGCAAGGGTGCGAACCATCGGCTCTTGCCCGATCAATTCCGAGAACGTCTGCGGGCGATATTTGCGCGCCAGCACGCGATATGGTTGAGCCGGTTCATCCGCCGTGGGCTTGGGGGCGGCGGCAGGAGGTGCTGCGGGCGTGGGTTGTGGTTCAGGCTCCGGTGCAAGAGCATCGCCAAACATCGAATTCTGGCCAGCAGCCTCAAGCTCGGCTGCACTGGGCGCAGCCTCTTCCTCGGTATCGGGAAGGTCGGGATCGGAATCAGTCACCCGCGCAAGCTACGCGTTGGCGAGGGGTTTGTCATGGCGCTGATGTGAGAAAATAAAGGAGCCGAGCGACCCGCCGCAATTCACCTGGGCTGCTTCCTTCCGGACCTGACCCGGTGAGCGAACGCAAACGTCCACCCGACTCCCGGAGCGCCATATGGCGCGGGATGGTCACAATTTCAACTCACTTAAAGTTATCGGCGTAGGCTTGCAGCTTAAGCGCCTTTGTCGGGGTCGCATGAATGCGCGCGGTTATCCCGTATTTCGCCGCATAGGCCTTGGCCGCATCCTTCGTCGGAAAGGTCAGCTTGACCTGCGCCTGCGTGTCACCACTGCCCGTCCAGCCCATCAGGGGATCGGGCTTGCGCGCCTCAGACTGCTCGAATTCGAGCACCCAGACATCGCTTTTCGCCTTGCCCGATTGCATCGCGCTTTTGGGTTGTTGATAGATTTGAGCGGTCATTGTTTTCGATCCTTGGTTACCCGACGTAATAATCGAAACTCAGCCACGATTGAAGGCGTTTTTCGTCTTCAGGCTTGCCTTTTCAGCCCACGGTTCATCAGGCCAGCGATGCTTGGGATAGCGGCCCTTCATATCCTTCACCACATCTGCCCATGATCCGCGCCAGAAACCGGGCAGATCGCGGGTCGACTGGATCGGTCGTCCCGCAGGGCTGGTCAGCTTCAAAAGCAGCGGCGTTTTTCCAATCATGGGATGCGTGTCGAGCCCGAACAGCGCCTGCACCCGCACTTCTGCACTGGGGGCATCATCGCCAGCATAATCCACCGCGTGCCGCGTGTTTGCGGGAGAGGTAAAATGCGTCGGCGCCTCCCTTTCCAGTGTCTGCCGCGCATTCCAGTCGAGCGGACCGAGCGCGGCCTCTGCAAACCTGTGCGCTGCAATTTTCAGGTCGCGCCGCCCTTCAAGCAGCGGGGCAAGCCATAGCCGCGCCGTGGCGGCGAGATGATCGCGGGAAAGCTCGGGCACAGCGGCAAATTGTGCGCGCGCCAGAAAGCCGGGCGGCATGAGTTCACCCAGCTTCTCCACCGCCTTGTCCACAAGCATATCCGCAACCGCCTGACGGTCAGGATCAGGGTCGGGTCCACTCGACAGGACAATCGCTCCCAGCCGTTTTTCCCGCCGCGATTCCACCCGGTTTTCCGAATTATTCCAATGTGCTATCGAACAGGCTTGGAGCTGCTTGGCAAAGATCCGTTCGACCTGTTCAACAGTAAGCTCGATCCCAGCGGTGATCCGTGCCGAGCGCGCTGCCCCCTGTGCATCGCCAATGACCATCCACTCAGCCCGCGCTAGCGGGGATGCAGGGTCGAGCATGAAGCCACGACCACCAGCGCTGATCCACTGCTCCCCGCTCGCGTCGCGCCGTTTGGCCACGAAATCAGGCCGCGCAAGCGCGAGCGCCTCTGCCGCGTCGCTGGCCGGCGTTGAGAGTTCGATCGGCGTATTGTCCGCGCGCTTTGCCCAGGTGGCCGCGATCCGCCGCGCATTGTCCGCGCGGCGCGATCGCTCTCCGCCCCAGCGTGAAAGCCGCTGCGCCAGGTCTTCGCTGCGACCGCCCAGCCCCCGCTCCTGCATCAGCATTACCAGTTGGGCCGTCTCTTGCGATACACCTGCCGTGGCCGCATGCAGCATGGCGGCCGCCTCATGCGGGGCCATGGGCAACGAGGCAATTGCGGCACCCAAGGGCGTAATCCGGTCATCCTCGTCAAGCGCACCCATCGCGCGCAGGTTCGTCCGCGCCGCCGAGATCGATGCGGCTGGCGGCGCGTCCAGCCATTGCAGGCTATCGGGATCGCTGGTCCCCCAACGGGCGAGATTCAACAGCAGCGCGGTGAGATCGGAGGTTTCAATCTCTGGCGCGGCATATTTCGGGCGGCCTGCGTGACCTGCCTCCTCCCACAGGCGGTAGGCAACGCCCGGCCCCTGCCGTGCAGCGCGCCCTGCCCGCTGATCCGAAGCCGCCTGACTGGCGCGCCGCGTCACCAGCTGTGTGGTCCCCGCCGCGCGGTCAAACTCCGCCATTCTTGCCACACCGCTATCGATTACAACTGATACCCCGTCGAGGGTCAGCGATGTCTCGGCAATCGACGTCGCAAGCACGATCCGGCGGCGGCCCTCGCTGTCCCGCCGGATCGCCGCACGTTGTCCCGGGGGATCGATCTGTCCGTGCAGCGGCAGGATCGGGGTAGTCGGTAGGCGAGCCCCCAAGCGCTCCCGCACCCGTTCGATTTCGCGAACTCCGGGAAGGAAGGCCAGGATATCACCGGTCTCTTCGCGCCATGCGGTCATCACACCATCAGCGACCCGGTCCTCGATTGATTGTTCAACACCTCGCCCAAGCCATTTTATTTCCAGAGGAAAACTGCGACCCTCACTCTCGATCACCGCAGCATCCTCACCCAGCAAGCGGGCAAAGCGTGTTCCATCAATCGTCGCCGACATGACAAGGACACGCAGGTCATCACGCAGCACCCCTTGCGTCTCCAGCGCCAGCGCGAGGCCCAGATCACTGTCCAGATGCCGCTCATGCGCTTCGTCAAACAGGATCGCGGAAACGCCGGGCAATTCAGGATCGGCGACCAGCCGGTTTACCAGAATAGCTTCTGTGACAATCCGGATGCGGGTGCGGGCGGAGACCTTGCTGTCCATCCGCGTCTGATAACCGACGGTCTCGCCAGCCTTTTCGCCGAGCATCTCAGCCATGCGCTCCGCCGCAGCGCGCGCCGCGACCCGGCGCGGCGATGTCAGGATAATCTCGCCCTTGCACCAATCCTCGCCCAACAGAGCAGGCGCAACCGCCGTCGTCTTGCCCGCCCCCGGCGGTGCAATGAGCACAGCCGAACCCTGCGCCATCAATGCGTCGCGCAAGTCGCCCAAGACCGCATCGATAGGAAGGTGTTCCAATTATTCAGACCCGTTCGCCCTGAGCCTGTCAAAGGGCTGTCCTTTTTCATTTAACCGCGTCGCAAGAGAAGAACGGTGCTTCGACAAGCTCAGCACGAGCGGTTCCTAAATGCCGACCTAATATCCGCGCGCGACCGCGAATTGCGCGGCTTCGGCCATGGCGCTGCGTGCCTTGCATTCCGGGAAGATCGAGATTGCATCAATCGCACGCTGAGCGAAATGGCGCGCGCGCTCACGCGTGTCTTCGACGGCATTATGCTTTTCGATGAGTGCAATAGCGTGCGTAAGATCATCGTCGGATGTGCGATGCCCGGCAATTGCCGCCTGCCAAAACCGCCTCTCTTCCTCATCCCCGCGCGCATGGGCCAGGATGACCGGCAGCGTCATCTTGCCCTCGCGGAAATCATCGCCCTGATCCTTACCCATCTCGGCAGCATCGGAATCGTAGTCAATTGCATCATCGACGAGTTGGAATGCGACACCCAGATTGCGCCCGTAATCCTCAAGCGCGTGCTCTTGTTCTTCGCTGCATTCGGCAACCACCGCGCTGATCTGGCTGGCGGCAGCGAACAGGGCTGCGGTCTTTGCGCCGATGATGTGGAGATATTGCTCTTCGCTCGTCTTGATCTGGCGCTGGGCCGTCAATTGCGACACTTCGCCCTCTGCGATCACGGCGCTGGCATTGCTGAGGATCTTGAGAACCCTGAGCGATCCGTCTTCTGTCATCAGCTCAAACGCGCGGCTGAACAGAAAGTCGCCGACCAGAACCGTCGCCGGATTGCCGAAGATGATGTTGGCCGCCGCCTTGCCCCGGCGCAGTTCGCTGCCGTCGACGACATCATCGTGCAACAGCGTGGCGGTGTGGATAAACTCGACCGCCGCCGCCAGTTTGTGATGCCGCTGACCCTGATATCCGACCAGTTCAGCCCCGGCCAGTGTCAGCATTGGGCGCAGTCGCTTGCCTCCACCTGAAATAAGATGGCCTGCAAGGCGCGGGATAAGAGGAATTTCACTCTGCATCCGGTCGAGAATGACCGTATTCACCGAGTTCATGCCTGTTGCCGTAAGCGACAACATAGGCTCGAGCGTCGGCCGTTTACGCGGCAGGGGAACGACTTCGGCACTCATGGAAGCGCATTACGACCAGGCCCAAGCGCTTGGCAAGCCTTCAATTGCTGCTAATTTGCGCAGCTATGTCGCATGAAACGCAAAGCCCGACCGATAGCCACACCGATGGCCACACCGCTGCATCTGACGGGCCTGATCCCGTCCTCGCAAGCTTTCGCAAGAGTATCGATAACATTGATGCCGCCATCATCCATATGCTGGCGGAGCGTTTTCGCATCACGCAGGCGGTCGGCGAGTATAAGGCCAAGGTCACACTGCCCCCGGCTGATCCGGACCGTGAAAAGCGCCAGATTGCCCGCCTGCGTGCCCTGTCAGAAGCGGCTGATCTTGATCCGGAATTCAGCGAGAAATTTCTGCGCTTCATCATTGATGAGGTGATCCGGCATCACGAAACAGCGAATGACCGGGCGCGCGCCAGCTAGGGCGTTATTCCGGTCGTTTCGCTACAGGAGGCTCGCTCGACTGAAGCGGGCTGTCTGGCTCTCTCGTCTCAGGCGGGTCTTCGGGCAGAAATATCCCTTCGTTTTGTCGCCGGTTCTGTTCGGCCAAACGGATTCGCGCACGCCATCCGAGTCGCTCCTCGCGGGACATTCGGATAAAATCGCCCTGTCTGTTCAACGCTGCGCAGCGATCGCCATTGCAGATGAAATAGGCGGGCTGACCAGTTTCCGGATCAACGCGGGCCTGCGCGATCTGCTGGTTGGCGTAGGGGCTGTCGAATACACTGCGCTGAGCGGAGAGGTCCGTCTTCTCAGGCCCGGTCGCACAGGCGGATAATGCGGCAAACACTACGCCGCACAGGAGAGTTTGTCCGAGTGTGGTTGTGGTTGCGCGCATTATCCAGGCTCAATCAGGCGGGGTCGCCGGTCCGTAATGCGCGCCTCCGCGAGGACCGATCTCCACAAAGAATGCGCCCGTTGCAGGGTCGGGGAGCGGATTCTTCAGACTGCCGTTCGTGTTGCGTTGCGAGGAGTCCGCGAGAATATGGATGAAGGGATTGTTCTCATCCACCTTACCCTGTTGCAGTGCGAGTGGGTCAGCATTGACCGAAGCGCAACCGCCAAGCCCAAGGGCAAAAATGCAAGCAAGGCCGACAGGTTTCTGCATTACCAGACAGTGCCTTTCCCATATTGAACAGTGGCTTAACGCACCCACTTCACGCTCTGGGCAGGCTTAGCTCCACGAGCAGACCACCCAAATCCTCGCTCTCGCCCAGTCGCACCGATCCGCCGTAAATCTCGACGACATCGCGCACAATCGCGAGGCCCAGTCCCGTGCCCGGCTTGCCCGTATCCAGCCGCGCGCCGCGGGCGAAAATGCGGGTGCGTTCGGCCTCTGGAATACCGACGCCGTCATCCTCTACCCAGACGATGCACTGGTCGCTTTCAGGCTCTACATCAATTGTCACAAACACGCTGCCGCCGCCATATTTGGCTGCGTTTTCAATAAGGTTACCCAGAATTTCGTCCAGATCCTGCCGTTCGATGGCCACCATCGCGTCCTTCCCGCCTGCCACATCCAGCCGGCCCTCGGGATAGAGCCGCTCAACCGCGCGGCGCACGGCTTCGGCACTGGTGCGCACATGCGTGCGGGCATGGCCAACGGCCCTGCGGCCAACAGCTCTGGCACGGGCGAGGTGGTGGTCGACATGGCGCTGCATCGTGCGGGTCTCGCGGAAGACCGCCGCCGCGATATCAGGATCGCGCGCGGTTGCTGCATTGGTTAGCACCGTCAGGGGCGTCTTCAGCGCATGGGCGAGATTGCCCGCATGCATGCGCGCTTCCTCCGCCTGCCGCTCGGTATGATCGAGCAGCGCGTTCACTTCCTCCACCAGCGGTTCAACCTCCAGCGGCAATGGCTCGGTGATCCGGTTTGCTCCGGTTGCCCGCAATTTGGAGATAGCCGCCCGCACGCGGCGCAGCGGAGAAAGGCCATAACGGATTTGCAAGAGCGCCATGACGATCAGGCCGAGCCCTAGCACGGCAAAGGACCAGACGAGGATCAGGCGCACCTGCTGCAATTGCTGGTCCATCTCGCCAGTTGCACTGGCCACAGCAAAGGTCCATCGCGTCTCGCTGCCTGGCAAGACCACGGTCCGCTCCGCAATGCGAAGGGGCTCCTCGGGAAATTGGCCGGAATTGTAGAACACGACATCGCTGTCGAACATTTCGCCGCGCTCACGCGATCCGCGCACTTCGAGAGTCCTGTCCCACAAAGAGCGCGAGGCGTAGGGCACAAAATCACCCCCGCTGATCTGCCAATAGACCCCGCTGCCCGGTTCCAGAAAGCGCTGATCGCCGAGGGTTCGGTAAAAATAGACCTCTCCCAGCGGGTCAATCTCCGCCGAGGAAATCATCGCGGTCAGGATATATTCGAGTTGCTCGTCAAAGTTGTTTTCAACCTGCGCGGTCAGCGTGCGGTCAAGCGCTATGCCGCCGCCCAGCAACAGAATCGAAATCCACGCTGCGGCGATAAAGCCCATGCGCCGGGCCAGACTGCCGCGTGGCCTATCATCGATGATCGCAGCGTCGGCGGCCAAAGATGGCGCGTCCCCATCGACCCCCGCTATGCTCTGTCCAGACGCAACAACAGCATCAGGGCCATCGTCTGACCCCGGACCGGCTGAACCGTCACGCGTATCGTCACGCTCGTGGAGCGTCTGCGGGGTCGTCGAGGCTGTAACCGAGTCCACGGATGGTTGTTATCACTTCTGCGCCAAGCTTCTTGCGTATGCGGGTAACGAAGACTTCGATCGTATTGGAATCGCGATCAAAATCCTGATCATAAATGTGTTCGATCAATTCGGTGCGGCTGACCACCTTGCCCTTGTGATGCATCAGATAACTGAGCAGCTTGTATTCCTGCGCCGTCAGTTTCACCGGCTCGCCATCGCGTGTCACGCGACCAGAGCGTGTGTCCAGCCGGACATTGCCCGCCGTCAGTTCAGACGAGGTGTTGCCCGACGCGCGGCGGATAAGCGCGCGCAGGCGGGCAATCAGTTCTTCGGTCTGGAATGGTTTTGCCAGATAATCGTCGGCGCCCGCATCAAGGCCCGCGACCTTGTCAGACCAGCTGTCACGCGCCGTGAGGACTAGCACGGGAAAGTCCCGCCCTTCCTTGCGCCACATGCCCAGCACGCTCAGCCCGTCAATCTCGGGCAGGCCAAGGTCGAGGATACACGCGTCATATTCCTCGGTGCTGCCGAGGAAATGGCCGTCTTCACCATCGGTGGAAAGATCGACGGCATAGCCGGTCTGTTCCAGCGTCGTTTTCAATTGCTGACCCAGCGTGGGTTCGTCTTCGACAATCAGGATGCGCATCTTCCACCGTTCTGCTGTGATAATTTGATTTGAGTCGTGCGCGCTTGAACTCGCAAGGTCAAGCGAGCCACCCCACTGATAACCGTGTTGATAACAAAGTTCATACAGATGTTCATGTCAGGGGGTTTTTCGCGCGCGATCAGCGCGAACGGTTGATAATCCGTCCAGTGCGCGCATCCACATCGACATAGGTGACGCGGCCAGCCTTGATAAATTTCAGACGATACGCATGGGCTGTGGCATCATAGGCCGGGCCGAGATATTCGCTGCCCTGCATCTTTGGCAGGATGCGGCGTTCAATCTCTCGCAGCGATAGCTGGTTGCCCGCTTTCATCTCCCGGCGCGCCTCACCCTGATCGGTGCGCTGCTTTTCCTGCGCGCCCGCATAACTGTCTGCCGACGCAGGCACAGCAGTGCCAGCCGCCATTCCGGACAGGACCAGCGCAGCAAGAGTTGCCGAGGAAAAGAGACGTGAGCGTTTCATAGTGCCCTGACATTTAGAAGCGCGGCGTTGAACAAGCCGTGAATAATCCAACGGTGGTGCATTCAGGCCTGTAATATGATCTATCACGGGTTCTATCGGGGTGATTGTCAGGGACTACTCCTCACCACCCTCGGCTTCACTGTCACCATCGATCATTTCATATTTGATTGTGAGCGACACGCCCGTGCTGATCAGGCCGGGTTGAACCGGCGCGGTGGGCTCTGCAGCTACCGAGGCATAGTTCGCTTCAGTCCGAGACAGGATTGGGCGACCGCGTGTCATGATCGATTCACTGATTTCCAGCACTCTGAAATCATCATAGCCCAGCATCGCCGCGTATTCCGCCGCGCGCGCCTTGCCGCGTTCGACCGCGCGGGTCCGCGCCTCTTCTTTCAGTCCGGCATCGTCCTCAAGCGCGAAAGTGGGGCCATTCAGATTGGTCGCTCCGGCAACGACCAGGGCATCGAGCACCTTGCCGGTCTCCGCAATCTCGCGCAGCTTCACGCTCACCTGATTGGACGCGGTGTATCCCTTGAACTCGTTTTCCTGCGTGGCCCGGTTGTAATCATATTTGGCATTCAGGCTGATGCCCGAGGTGCGGATGTCCTTATCAGCCACGCCTTGCGCTTTGATCGCATCAACCACGCGGGTCATCTGGGTCGCATTCTGGCGCAGCGCCTCCACCGCGGTGGGGGCATCGGTGCTGACCCCCGCGCCGATGGTTAAAAGGTCAGGCTCGCTATCGATGCTCTCGTCAATCGAAAGCTCGATCACCGGCCCGTCGGACTCGATTTCAATCGTGGCAGCGTGGGCAGCGGTGGGCAGAGCCATCGGCACGGCCAGAGCCACTGCGGCAAATGCGGCTAATCTGCGGATCATATAAAACGTCCTCCTATGCAGGCTGAGATCAGCCCGGTCCCCAATGCACACTGAACCGACTTGTTCGCTTCGATGCAAGCCCCTACTTGGCACGGCCATGGCGCAACCTCCCATTCTCAGCCTCGAAGGGCTTGGTCTTCAGCAAGGCGGCGGCTGGCTGTTTGGCGGTCCGCAACCCGGTCAAGGTGCGGAACCGATTGATCTGCATATCCTGCCCGGCGACAGGCTGGCGCTGATCGGGCGCAATGGTGCGGGCAAGACGACGCTGCTAAAACTGATCGACGACCGGATCGAGATGGATCGCGGCACGCGGCGGGTTAAGCCCAACACGCGGATCGTGTTTCTGGAGCAGGAGCCGGATTTTTCGGAGCATGATACGCTCATGGACTTTGCGCTGGGCGGTGATCTGCCCCCGGCTGTGCATGAGGTGGAGGCGATTGCAGGCCAGCTTGGCATCGATATGGAGCGCGATGCGGCAACGGCGAGCGGCGGCGAACGCCGCCGCGCCGCCATCGCCCGCGCACTGGCGCAGGATCCGGATTTGCTGCTGCTGGATGAGCCGACAAACCACCTCGACCTCTCCGCGATTGACTGGCTGGAGGACTGGCTGACACGGTACAAGGGCGCGTTTATCACGATCAGCCATGACCGCACCTTCTTGAAACGCCTGACCCGGGCAACCTTGTGGCTGAACCGGGGCACCTTGCGCCGCAGGGAAGTCGGCTTTGGCGGGTATGAGGCATGGGAAGAGCAGGTCTATGCCGAGGAAGCACGAGCGGCGGAAAAGCTTGATGCCAAGCTGAAACTGGAAGCGCATTGGCTGGAACGCGGCGTCACTGCGCGGCGAAAGCGCAATCAGGGGCGGCTTGAAAAACTCCACCAGATGCGCGCCACGCGGGCCTCGATGATTTCCGACACGGGCGCTGCCAAGCTGAAGCTGGCGAATGATGCGGACTTCAAATCGAAATCCGTGATCGTTGCCGAGAATATCTCCAAGGCGTTTGGCGAAGGCGATGAGCGGCGCGAGGTGATCAAGCCGTTCAGCCTGCGCATCCAGAAGGGCGACCGGATCGGCATTGTCGGAGCCAACGGCGCAGGCAAGACGACACTGCTCAAGATGCTGACCGGAGAGATGGAGCCCGATGGCGGCACCATCACCCGCGCCGCCACGCTGTCTGGCGTCATGATCGATCAGCAACGCAAGCTGCTTGAACCCGGTGCCAGCGTGCGCGACATTCTGGCCGAGGGCGGCGACTGGATTGATGTTCGCGGCGTGCGCAAACATGTGCAGGCCTACCTCAAGGATTTTCTGTTCGACCCCAAGATCGTCGACACCAAGGTTGGCATCCTTTCCGGCGGAGAGCGATCACGCCTGCTGCTCGCCCGCGAATTTGCGCGCACTGCCAATCTACTCGTCCTTGATGAACCGACCAATGATCTGGACCTGGAAACGCTCGATCTGCTGCAAGAAGTGATCGCGGACTTTGACGGCACCGTGCTGATCGTCAGCCATGATCGCGACTTCCTTGATAAAACCGTGACGGTCACGCTGGGCCTCGACGGGTCGGGCAAGGTGGATATCGTCGCGGGCGGGTATGAAGACTGGGAGGCTAAGCGCGAGCGCCGCACTGTTGGCAAATCGAAAACGGCAAACCAGCCAACACCTGCCCCCGCCCCACCCGCGCCCAAATCGGATAAGCTTTCCTATAAGGACCAGCGCGACTACGAATTGCTGCCAGCGCGCATTGAAGAGCTGGAGACCGCGATTGCCAAGGGAGAGGCGATTTTGGCTGATCCGAACCTGTTTATCTCCGACCCCGAGCGGTTCGCAACAATATCGAAGGGCATCGAAAACGCGCGGGCCGAAAAAGACGAGGCCGAGGAGCGCTGGCTTGATCTGGCCGAGCGGGTCGAGGGTTGAGCGCGCCAGAGCCCGACACCTCAACAGTCGCGCTGCACCGCGACATCGCCGCCTGCCGCATCTGTGCAGAACACCTGCCCCACGGCCCGCGCCCGGTCGTCCAGTTCTCCTCCGCCTCACGCATCTGCATCATCGGTCAGGCACCCGGCTCAAGAGTCCATGCCAGCGGCGTTCCTTGGGACGATGACAGCGGAGACCGGCTGCGCGACTGGCTGGGCCTGGACAAGGCGGCGTTCTACGATCCGGGCAACCTTGCTCTGATCCCGATGGGCTTTTGCTATCCCGGTAAGGTGAAAAGCGGCGATGCGCCTCCGCGCCGTGAATGTGCGCCGCAATGGCATGATCGTATCCTTAACCTCCTTCCCGAAAACCGCCTTACCCTGCTGGTCGGCTCGTATGCGCAGGCGCATTATCTGCCCGAGACGCGAAAGCTTTCCCTGACGCAGCGGGTCCGGCGATGGGCCGAATTCGGCGACACGATACCCCTGCCCCACCCATCATGGCGGGTGCGGATATGGCTGGCGAAAAACCCATGGTTTGAAACCGATCTGAAACCGGCCTTGCAGGACCGCATTGGCGCTGCCCTCGCACCGGCTCAGTCCTGATTCTGCCATATTGTAGGCGTATTTATTGCGCCTCGACGGAAGAGGAGGACACTATGGCAATCGAAGATCTGGCCAAAGGCTTTACCAAAGCGGTTATCGACAATGACGCTCCCGCCTATCAGGCCTATTGGGATGACAACATCGTCAGCCTTGAACCGGGCGACGGCGAGATGGCCCGGGTCGAGGGTCGCGATGCCTTGCTCGGCAAACACAAGTGGTGGGAAGAGAATGCGGAAATGCACTCTGTCACCACCGACGGGCCGTATGTGTACGGTGACCAGTTCGCGGTCCGCTACACGATGGATGTGACCATGTTCGGCGAGCGCACCCAATCTGCCGAAGTCGGCCTGTACACGGTCAAAGACGACAAGATTGTCGAAGAACGCTTCATGTACGGATAGGACTTCGCGCAAGATTATTTCCTATAAAGGGTGACACATTGCGGGAGTGTCAGATGTCGATATCGGCTTCAGGCATCTGAAATCGTTTGCCAGTCTGCCAATTCAGCCGATTTGACACTTTTCCAACTCGCCTCACGTAATCCGGTAAAAGTCCGCCACCCGGTCCAATGCCAGTTTGAGCACCAGCTTTCCGCTGCGCGCGGGCCAGCCCAGCGTCTTTTCCGCCTCGGGTAGGCCCTCCCCTGCGCATACGACGCGCCACAAAATGTCCTCCAGCCCCTTGCCAGCCTGATCCAGCGCCCCGTCAAACCGCCGCTTGGCCGCGATCTGCTTTTCTGTGGGTGAAAGGCCACGATCCCCACCGCCCGATTTCACCCTAACCGGATCCCACCGCATCGTCAGGCTGGGCGATAGTTGCGCGCGCTCATAATCGTCACGCAGCGCCTCGCCCGCATCGAACAGGCGATTATCGAGGTGGCCGCGCGCGTGCAGCCAGGCGATGGGCGATTCCCCGATATTGACGGTCACGCTGCGGCGCTTGCCCTTGGCGCCTGCGCTCCGGCGCACGCCTTCATTTGTCAGTTCGCGTTCGACCAGCTGGCGTTTCATTGCGATATTTCCCTTTTTTGCTGTGCGCGCCGCGTGCGGGCGCGCGATGCGCAGCCCTTGCCAAAGAAGCAAAACTGTAGGAAAGTAAAAACCAATCTGGTTCAAGCTTGTTGCAACGGAACACCTGTAAATGATCAATCGCATCCGCGAAATCCGCAAGGCCAAGGGACTGACGCTGGCTGACCTCGCGCAGGCCTGCGATCCGCCCACCACTGCGCAAACAATCGGGCGGCTGGAGACGGGCACGCGCACGCTTTCAACCAACTGGATGGACCGTATTGGTACAGCGCTGGGCATTGATCCTGAAAATCTGGTTCGCTCAGACCAACAGGAACGCGCGCGGATTGTCGCAGAGCTTGGCCTGGGCGATGCGCAGGCGCTGGGTCGCCCGCGCGACGTCGTCTTGCCGCATGAACTGGCGCAGTCGCAGTCCGATGCACCCATGCTGGTGATGGAGGTCACCGCCGCTGTCAGCGAATATCGCCCCGGCGACCTGATCTGGCTGGCCCGGATCGATCCTGCAGATGCGGCGAGCGCAATCAACCGCGATTGCCTCGTCCCCAAACCCGGCGGGCGCTTTACCTTCGGGCGACTGATCGACACGAAAGGCTCGCTTGTTGGCATTCTTCCTGTGCAAACAGGGACAAAGCAGCAAGTCGTCGACAGTCCGCCATGGATCGCAGTGACGCAGATGTTGGTTCGTAAGCTATGAACCATTGTGCCTCATCAATTGCTCGCAAACCGGGAATAGGTTGCACGGTGTGAAACACGTCCTTGCGATCAGCACGATTTATCCCAACGCGGCAAACCCGGGCTTTGGCGGCTTTGTCGCACGGTCCTTGGAGGGGTTGGCACAGCGCAAAGCCACCACAGATGCCGGCGCATGGAAAGTGAGCATGGTCAACCCGATTGGCCTGCCCCCACTGGGCCTCTCTGCCGCCGTGCCCCGCTATAAAGAGCTCAGCGACCTGCCGGAGCGCGGGGCTGAAGGCGGCGTCGATATCTATCGCCCGCGCTTTACCCTGATCCCCAAAGTCGGCGCGCGGCGTAACGCCGCTGCCATTGCCAAAGCCGCCCTGCCCGTGGTCCGAGCGATCCACGCGCAAACGCCAATCGACGTGATCGGCGCGCAATATTTCTTCCCCGATGGCCCCGCTGCGGCGATGATCGCAGCTGAGCTTGGCCTGCCCCTCTCGATCAAGGCGCGGGGCAGCGATATCAATTATTGGGGGGATCTGGACTTTGCCCGCGCGCAGATGCTGGACGCGGCCAATCAAGCCGCCGGACTGTTATCCGTGAGTGAGGCTCTGGCGCGGGAGATGGTCGCTCTGGGGATGTCTGAGGACAAGATTACGGTGCATTACACCGGGCTGGACCGCGACCGTTTCCGCCCGCTGGGCCATACGCAATTGCGCGCACAATTGGGCACCGAGCTGGACGTGACCCTGCCTGCGAACGCTCCCTTATTGGCGTGTGTGGGTGCGCTCAATATGCGCAAGGGGCACGATATCGCGATCAGGGCTCTGGCGGAGCTTTCCACCGATTATCCCGCGGCGCATCTGCTGATCATCGGCAAGGGAGAGGAAGAGGCCGCTTTCAAAGCCTTGGCCAAAGACCTGGGCCTGGAGACCCGCGTGCATCTGACCGGATCGGTCGATCACAACCTGCTGCCCATCATCCTGTCCGCTGCTGATGTGATGATGCTGCCGACCGAGAGCGAAGGACTGGCGAATGCTTGGGTAGAGGCGATTGCTTGCGGCACACCCGTGGTCACGACCGATGTGGGCGGCGCGCGCGAATTGGTGACGAGCGATGTGGCCGGGCGGCTGATTGAGCGCACACCGAAAGCGGTCGCGTCAGCTGTGCGAGCGATCCTTGCCGATCCGCCCGACCCGCAAGCGGTTGCCGCCACGGTCGAGCATTTTGACTGGATAACCCATGCCGACAAGTTGGCCGCTCATTATGAGAAGCTGGTCAGGGAACCGGCTTAAAGCTGGCCCTAAATCTGACCGCGCGCCATTTTCTCCTGACGGTCCATTTCGGTTTCCTGCGGCACAAAGCTGCTGGAGGTGACACCCAGCCAGATCAGGATCGGGCTGGCGAGGTAGAGGCTCGAATACGTCCCCACGAAAAGGCCAAAAACAATCGCTGCGACCAGGCCGAAGAGGCTCTCAGGGCCGAAGAACAACAGTGGCAACAGCGCCACCAGTAATGTCAGCGATGTCATAACCGTGCGCGCCAATGTCTCGTTCATTGAAAGGTCCAGCAATTCGGGCAGTGGCATCTTGCGGAATTTCCTCAGGTTCTCACGGATGCGATCAAACACGACGATTGTATCGTTCAGCGAATACCCGATGATCGAGAGGATCGCGGCGATAATCTGAAGGCTGAATTCCAGCTGGAACAGCGCAAACAGGCCGAGCGTCAGCGATACGTCGTGGAACAATGCGAACAACGCGCCGACGCCAAACTGCCACTCGAACCGGATCCAGATATACAGCGCCACCATCAACATCGCGGCAAGCAACGCAAACAATGCCTGTTGGCGAAATTCGCCCGCGACCTTGCCTGAGACGGTATCGTTACCGTCCGTGCGCGCGTCCGCATACTCGGCGGTGATTGCGGTGATCACCGTGTTGCCGATTTCAGTCGCGGCGCCCGGCGTATCCTCGACATTTTCGGGCAGGGGCACGCGGATTGAGACCTGATTGGGCGCGCCGAATTCCTGAACAACCGGAGAGCCGAATCCAAGGCCGCCGACCAGCTCTCGCAAGGACGCGATGGGCGCTTCTTCCTGCTCTTCAAAGGTAAGGCGCACTTCCTGCCCGCCAGCAAAATCGACCCCGTAATTGAGGCCCTGTGTGAAGACGAGGCCCCAGCTGGCCGCGACCAGTATCAGGCTGATAACGAAGAACGGCAGGCGCAGTTTCAGGAACCTGATATTCGTGTCAGCGGGGACGAGTTTGAGGAGTTTCATGAAATTGGCCTGCTCAAAAGATCAGATATTGATGTCATTGGGGCGCGTTTTGCGCAGCCAGCCGGCGGCCCACATGCGGGTGAGCGCGAGGGCGGTGAAGACGCTCGTAGCAAGGCCGATGACAAGCACGACGGCAAAGCCCTTGATCGGGCCGGAGCCGAACCAGAACAGCAGCGCGCCCGCGATCAGGTTGGTGATGTTCGCATCGTAAATCGCACGGCTGGCTTCTTTATAACCGTTCTCCACCGCCGCGAGCACTTTGCGTCCGCGTTTTCGCTCTTCGCGAATGCGTTCGTTGATCAGCACATTGGCATCCACCGCCGCGCCCACGGTCAGCACAAATCCGGCAATCCCCGGCAGCGTCAAAGTGGTGTTCAGCCCCGCCATCACGCCCAGCAGGATCAGCACGTTGAAGACCAGTGCAACCGTCGCATACACGCCAAACCGGCCATAGGTCGCCATCATCAAGGTGATCACCGCGATGGAGCCGATCAGCATCGCGATCAGCCCCTTGCGGATCGAGTCCGCGCCAAGGTCTGGCCCCACGCTGCGCTCTTCCACCACAGTCAGCGGAACCGGCAGCGCGCCCGAGGAAAGCTGGATCGCCAGCTTGGATGCGGTTTCTGCGGTGAACCCGCCCGAAATCTGCGCCGACCCGCCAAGGATCGGTTCGCGGAACACCGGCGCGGAAAGCACCTTGCCATCGAGGATGATCGCGAAACGCTCGCCTACATTCTCCGTGCTCAGCTTGGCGAACTTGGTTGCACCCTGCGTATCGAACGTGATGGAGACGACGTTCTCATTCGTCTGCGGATCATTGCCGGGCTTTGCATCGATCAGATTGTCACCGCGAATACCGCCCAGACGTTCAACCGCTTCAAAGCCGCCAGCATAGTCGGATTCATCGGAATAGGGATAAATCTCGCTGCCCGGGGGCGCGATGCCCGCCTGCACGTTGGTGGGCAGAGCGTCGCGGTCAACCAGCTTGAATTCGAGCACCGCAGTCTCACCCACCAGCTTTTTCAGCTCGGTGGAATCGTCGAGGCCGGGCACCTGCACCACAATACGATTGTCACCTTGGCGGATGATCGTCGGCTCTCGCGTGCCTAGTTTATCGACGCGCACGCGGATCACTTCGGCAGCCGCTTCCATCGCGGTGTTGAGCGCGGTGTTGATCCCGGCATCGGTGGGTTTGAGCACGATGCGCTGGGTATCAACAACCTCCAGCTCCCATTCCTGCACCAGGCCGGTGCCGTTCAGGATCGGCTCCAGCTCACCGCGCGCCCGGTCAATATCGGTCAGACTGTCGAGCATGAATGACAATTCTTCATTCGCGGTCGACACATCACCGATGCGAATGCGCGGGGTGGCGGTGCGCATGGCGACCCGCACCGTCTCTTCCAGATTTTGCAGTCGTTGTGACTTCACATCCTGCTTGCGCGCTTCGAGCAGCAGGTGCGATCCGCCCGCAAGGTCCAGCCCCAGATTGATCTGCGGCAGCTCGTCGAACGCGTCTGGCCCCGCCATGCCTGTCGCGTTGAACAATGAGGGAAGCGCTGCGGCGGCCAGCAGAATGCTGACGCTCCAGAACCAAATCTTTTTCCAAAGGGGAAAGTCGAGCATTGCCGCCTAGTCTTCTTGTTATTTTCGGAGTGTTTCGGGCTTAATCGTTAGCCGGTGCGCCGCCGGGCGGGATGATATCGCCGATGGTGCTTTTGACCGCCTTTACCCGCACATCCTTGGCAATGTCGATCTCGACATAATCGTCCGTAACCTTCGCAACCTTGCCGACCAGTCCGCCAGCGGTGACCACCTGATCGCCCTTTTTGACGGAGGCGACCTTTTCCTGATGCTCTTTCTGCTTGCGCATTTGCGGACGGAACAGCAGGAAATAGAAGATCACCACCATGCCGACGATGGGCAGGAACTGGAGCCATGCGGGCGGTGCATCAGCGGCGGTTCCGGCAGCTGCAAGAAGGTTGAGCATTGTCATGTGTGCCTGTAGATAATCGGAAACTTAAAATCGAAAATGTGTGTCGCATAAGGATACGCACCGCTGCATTTTCGAGTTACCCCGACAGCATGGTCCCGCCCCTTATCACGTCAGGTGGGCGCGATTAGCAGCATTGCAACCTCACAGCAATTGGGCGCGTCACATGCGTGGACAAGGCCGCGTGACGCATACCGTATGACCATTGGCTGAATCAGGCGGGTCGCATGGGCGGCCTGCGTTGATAAGCCAGTGGTTGCAACTTCGCCGTTCCCCAACTCCCCGCATTCCCCAATATCCACGCTTGCCACACAGCGGGCCTCGCCTTATAGGCGCGCCTCCACTGGTGTCGGGAAGTAGCGCAGCCTGGTAGCGCATCACACTGGGGGTGTGGGGGTCGCAGGTTCGAATCCTGTCTTCCCGACCAGTGGGCCTCGGCAGCAATACTGTTCTGTGGGACTGTATAGCCGGTTCGTCGAACGCGGCTTTTTAACTCCTAGCCTGCCCGTTTATTAGCGTGACGCGCACGGAACTTTCACAGAGTTCCGCGGTTCAAAGGCTTTCATGATCCCGTCAAAACTTTTCCTCAGCAGCGCTGTTGGCGCCATCGTCATCGGCTTGGCTGCTGTGCCTTCCCATGCGCAGAACGGCTCCCTTGCGCAAAGAGAGGCTGACCTCGACAATACAGGCGTCGATGCTGACGAGGCTGAAGAAGCCGCCCTTCAATCCGATCCGGACCGCGAAGACAGCGGAGGCACAACCACCCGCCGCACCTTCACGCCCGAAGACTTCATCCGATTCGCTCCGCGCAGCGCGTTTGACATGGCCGAGCAAGTGCCCGGCTTCTCCATCCGCAGCGGTGATGGCGCGCGCGGGCTTGGCCAGGCGGATACCAATGTACTCGTCAACGGTCGCCGCGTGTCCGGCAAATCAAACGGCCCGGTCGAAGCGTTGCAACGCATCCCGACCGAAGAAGTCGTGCGGCTGGAGCTGGTGGACGGGGCGAGCCTCGATATTGGCGGGCTGACGGGGCAGGTTCTCAACGTCGTCACACAGAGCAGCGGCGGGATCAGCGGGCAGTTCCGTTACGCTCCGCAATTCCGCACCTTCGGCACCGATCCGCGCCTTTACGAAGGCAGCGTTTCCATCGCCGGGGGCAGCGAGAAAACCGACTGGACGCTGGCGCTGGAGAACGATTCCGGACGGTTCGGGGATCGCGGGCCGGAACTGGCCTTTGACGGTGACGGAGCGCTGGTCGATACGCGGCAGGAAGACCGCACCGACAGCAATGACACATTCGGCCTGTCCGGTTCCTACACACGCGTCGCAGAGGGCGGGAATGTCCTGAACTTCACCGGCGCAGTCAACGGCTTTATCCGGCGCCGGGTCGAGATATCCGAGCGCACAGGCACAATCAGCCCGGTCGACCGCGTGCGTGATTTTCGCGATGGCGAGGATGAATTCAATTACGAGGTGGGCACGGATTACCAGTTTGGTCTGGGTCAGGGGCGGCTCAAACTGATCGCCTATCACCGCTATGAAGACAGCCCCACCGTCTCCACCCAGATCACGACGTTCAGCGATGGCAGCCTTCCCGAAGGCAGCCGGTTCACCCGCGATGCCGACGAGGCGGAGACGATCCTGCGCGGCGAGTATTCGATCCCCGCGCTGGGCGGGGACCTGCTGATCGCGACAGAGGGCGTGCGCAACTTCCTCGATATCGACAGCACGTTGAAATTGCTGGATGCCGCCGGAGATTTCGTACCGACGCCCTTGCCCGGCGCAACCGCGCGCGTGGATGAGGATCGCGCGGAATTGCAGGCGACATACGGCCGCCCGCTGGCCTCAAACCTGCAATTCCAGCTGTCGCTGGCAGGCGAATATTCGCGCCTCAGCCAAAGCGGGACACAAGGGCAGACGCGCACATTCTACCGGCCAAAGGGCTTTGTCGCGATTGACTGGAAAGCGGCCAACACAGTTAATATAGCCGCGCGTGCAGAGCGGCTGGTTGGGCAACTGAACTTCTTTGATTTCATCGCCAATGTCGACCTGAATCAGGACCGCGCCGATGTGACCAATGCCGACCTGGTCCCGCAGCAGAGCTGGCGGTTTGAGATTGAGGCCAATATCCGTCTTGGCGCGCTGGGCACGCTGAACCTGCGCCCGTTTTACGAGGATATCATCGATATCGTCGACCAGATCCCGATTGATGGCGGCGGACAGGCCCCGGGTAACCTGCCCTCGGCACAGAGTTACGGCATCGAATCCGAAGTCACCTTGCTGTCCGAAGGGATTGGCTGGCGCGGCACACGCATGGACCTTAGCCTTGGCCTGTTTGACAGCGCTGTGCGCGATCCCTTGCTGGGCAATACACGGCGTTTGGGCGGTCAACAGACGGTCGATTTCAACGCAGAATTCCGTCACGATCTGCAAGGAACAAGCTGGGCCTTTGGCGGCGATGTGAGCTGGAACGATAACGCATTCGATGTCCGGCTTGATGAAATCGCGCGCGATACCCAAAGCTTTGGCTTCGCCGGGCTTTTTGTTGAGAACAAGGATGTCCGTGGCCTGACCCTGCGCGCGAATGTCGCCAATATTCTTGACCGCGACAACCGGTTTGAACGCACCGTCTTTCTGGACCGCGCGGCGGGTCTGGTCGATTTCAGCGAGACGCGCGAACGCCAGTTCGGCACGATCTTCACATTCGAGATTGAAGGCTCGTTCTAGCGCGCCTACTCCCGTTTCTCAGGGAGATAATCATGGCAACAAAGATGCGAAGCTGGCTGTTTGCGCCCGGCGATAGCGAGCGCAAAATGGGCAAGGCCATTGCGAGCGAGGCCGATATTGCACTGCTTGATCTGGAAGATTCGGTGGTGCCCGAAAACCGCCCCGTCGCCCGCAAACTGGTGGCCGACGCGCTGAACGCCACTTCGGATCACGCACGCATCTGGGTGCGGATCAACCCGCTCGATACGCCTGATGCGGTGCTCGACCTGACAGCGATCCTTCCCTCTGCGCCCGGCGGGCTGTTCCTGCCTAAGGCGGAAGGGGCGCATCACGTCACGCAGTTGCACCATTACCTCACCGCTCTCGAAGCGGCACACGGACTTGAACAAGGCTCCACCCGGATCGCCGCGCTGATCACGGAAACGCCCGCTGCGATGTACACCACGCGCGAATATGCGGCGGATTATCCCGGTAAAGAGCGCTTGGTCGGCCTCAGCTGGGGCGCGGAGGACCTTTCCTCAGCGCTGGGCGCAAGCGAGCAGCGCGGGCCGGATGGCGAATATGCGCATGTCTATGAACTGGCGCGCAGCCTGTGCCTGCTGGCCTCCATCAATGCAGGCGTCACGCCGATTGAGACAGTGCAGCCGGAATTTCGCGACCTGCCCGCGCTGGAGACCCGCGCCCGCCGCTGCCGCGCCGCAGGATTTCGCGGGATGCTGGCCATTCACCCCGCGCAAATCGCGCCGATCAACGCCGCCTTCACTCCGGGCGCGGAGGCAATCGCCCGCGCGCGCGCGGTGGTGCAGGCCTTTGCCGACAATCCGGGCGCGGGCACCATCGCGATAGACGGCGCGATGCTGGACCGCCCTCACCTCGCATTAGCGCAGCGATTGTTGGCAGAGGTTGGCGAAAGCGTGAATTAGGTTATTCGACTTTCCTACATAAACCAATATGGTTATTTCATGCCGCGACTCACCACACAGGAGCGCGTCCACATGGCCATACTCGAAACCCTGATCGGCCCGATCACCTCGATCATCGACAAGATCATCCCCGACAAGGAAGCGCGCGCCAAGGCGAAGCTGGAACTGATGAAGCTGGAAGGCACGCAGGAAATGCACCTGATCGAGGCGCGTCTGCAAGCCATCGTCGCCGAAGCGCAATCGAACGATCCGTGGACCAGCCGCGCGCGCCCCAGCTTTCTCTATGTCATGTATGTGATGATCCTGTGGGCGCTGCCAATGGGCGTGCTCGCCGCGTTCCACCCCGGCGTCGCGCGTGAGATTGCGAGCGGCATGAACGCCTATCTCAACGGCCTGCCCGAACCACTCTATGCGCTGTTTGGCACCGGCTATCTCGGCTACACCGC